>NZ_JAVRBF010000480.1:0-343 GCF_032436805.1 Streptomyces sp. P17
GTTGTGTAACCCAGTGACGATGGCTGAAATAATGATCGCTCCGAAGATACCGGTATCTAAGGTTTTTATTCCGGCGATATCAGTCAGTCCGGATACCCCACCAATCGATTGTGAAAAGTCTACATCGAAGAATGCCCCCCACTGTAAGCCCATGGCATGAACGAAATAGTTAAAGGTAAGGTAGGAGACCATGACCACCAACACAGCACGAGCATGAGCCGTTTTTGCTAATCCTATCGGCAGACCAACCGCAAATAGCAGTGGCATATTGCGGAAAAGTGTCCAAGCTCCTTCTTCAATAATAAACAGTATCTGATAATACAGTCCGTCTGGATTCGCTAAA
>NZ_JAVRBF010000481.1:0-341 GCF_032436805.1 Streptomyces sp. P17
CTCGGCGGCCACCTCGACCACGCGCTTGCCCTCGCCAAGAATGAGGGCATGGACGGCGCTACCGAGGTCGAGTGCCGCTGTGCGGGGTCTACCGTGCAGCTCGTGGTGCCGGAATCTCGCCGGGCCACCTTCTTCGAGGAGCGCCTTGGCGCGGCTAACGGACAGCGAGCCGTCGGGGATGGGGTCGGCGTGGTAGTCGGCGTCGGGGATGCCGTCATAGATGCCGGGTCGGGTGATGGTGGTAGGCATGTCAATGTCCCTGATCGGTGGGCAGCACTTCCGTCCCGATCCGCAGTCCGGCGCAGACCACGGGCGCGAGGATGACGACGATGGGCACGATG
>NZ_JAVRBF010000196.1:0-975 GCF_032436805.1 Streptomyces sp. P17
CCAGGCAGCGCCGCCCGGAGAGTTCACGTACAGGTTGATCTGATCGACATCGAGCGCCGCGATCTGCTCGGCAAAGTCCTTGGCGGACACACCACCCCATCTCCCGATGTCGCCGTAGATGCGGACATCAGCCACGGTCTCGGTACCACCATCAGCCCTCATCTCGATCGAGCAGTAGTGCTGAGTCGCCATCACGCCACCTCCCTCACCGGCAGGCCATGGCTGGCCCGCATGTAGTCCTCCAGCCCCTCATCGGGGGTCACGGCTCCGCAGTCAACCAGAGCCTTGATTGCGTCCGCCGTAGCCGGGCTCTTCGCCCCGATCTCATCGAAGACGAGCTGCGGTGCAGGCTCGTCCTCGCCCCAGTTGAGGTCCACCAGATCATCGATGACATGCTGCTGAGTCACGTCCGCGATGTGCATCGCAACCGCCTGCAGCGACCCGACGAAGAAGTCTGCGAACGTGGTGCCGAGCGCCCACGAGCCCGTTTGGGTCCCGAGGTTCAGGAAGTGTGCGAGGACGGCGCGGGCGATCTGCTCATCGTGGTACCGGATCGGCTTGTCAGCATCCGGGAGGTCGCCCTCGACGCCGAGCAGTTGCAGCTTCGCGCCGCTCGGGATCGACGCACCAGCCTGCTCACCAGACCTGAACGCCGTCGCCAGTGCCAAACCATTCTCACGCTCGGCAGCGATCCACGCATCACGCTCCAGCGCCGTCGCTCCATCCGGCACAGGCGCACCCGTATACACCGGAACGCCGAGACCGTTGCGGTCGACAGTCAACGCCTGGGAGCGCAGCAGTCGATCTTTGATGAGCCAGTTCTTGTAGCACGATCGCAGTAGGCTCTCGCCCGCCCAGTTAGCGCCCTCGCGCTCACTGACGTACACGACGAGCCGGTCGATGGGGATACGGACTCGGCGCGTCCCCATCGAGTGCTGCTCGACGGCGACCAGGCCACCATCGGCGGCGACCTCG
>NZ_JAVRBF010000482.1:0-340 GCF_032436805.1 Streptomyces sp. P17
GAACGTGAAGATTTTATTCAAGATATTTGCTTGAAAGTGGTGGCAGCACGAGCTAACGGTAATGATTATACAGGTCGTAATGGAGCAGCCTTTGCCACATGGCTCTATCGTCTGGCACATAATCACATGCTGAATCTAAAGAAAGCTCATACAGCGAAACGTAGGGCTCACAATCGAACTCATGTTGATGATGATAAATATGAGGCTGTGATTGAAGGGATGGTGCAACCTACAGAATATCCGTTTAATTGTTTGGATAGTATGGAAACACCATCCCTTGAAGATCAGATTATTGCTGAAGAGATGCTTGAGCGATATAAGCAACATCTCAAAGAGAATT
>NZ_JAVRBF010000197.1:0-974 GCF_032436805.1 Streptomyces sp. P17
GGTCGTGTCCCTTGACGTGGTGTAGGCGATCATTCGTCGGTGGCGGGCAGCAGGGTGTTCTTGTCCGGATAGAGGCTGTCCATGCTCTCGTTGGAGAGGTAACGGCGGGGGAAAGCGATCCACTCGTCGTGCATCTCGATCAGGACGGCGGTGGCGAGGCGTTCGACGGCGGCATCGTTGGGGAAGACCTGGACGACGTCCGCCCGGCGTTTGACCTCGCGATTTAAGCGCTCCAGCGGGTTGGTCGACTGGATCTTCTTCCAGTGCTGGTGGGGGAAGTCGGCGAAGGCGGTCAGCTCGTCCTTGGCGTCCAGGAGCATCTCCTTCACCTTGGGGAACTGCTTGCCGAAAGCGTCGGCGACGGTGTCGAGCTGGGCGCGGACCGAGACGGCATCGGGCTGGGCGAAGATCGTGCGGATGGTCGCGGCGGCCATCTCGGCGTGCTGCTTCGGAATCACCGAGAAGACATTGCGGACGAAATGAACGCGGCAGCGCTGGTGTGCGGCTCCGATCATGACCTTGCCGATGGCGGCGACCAGGCCGAGGTGCTGGTCGGAGATGACGAGGCGGACCCCGTTCAGGCCGCGTTTGCGCAGGTCACGCAGGAAGGTGGTCCAGAAGGTCTCGTTCTCGCTGTCGCCGACCATGATGCCGAGGACTTCGCGGCCGCCGTCCTCGGTGACGCCAGTGGCGATGACGACAGCACGGGAGGCGATCTGGTGGTCGACGCGGGCCTTGAGGTAAGTGGCGTCGAGGTAGACATAGGGGAAGCGGGTGTGGTCCAGGGGGCGGTTGCGGAAGGCGGCGAGGCTTTCGTCGAGGTCGCCGCAGATTCGGGAGACCTCGCTCTTGGAGATGCCGGTGTCCGAACCGAGGGCTTTGACCAGGTCGTCGACGCTGCGGGTGGACACGCCATGGACGTATGCCTCGATGATGACGGCGTAGAGGGCCTGGTCCACGCGGCGCCGACGTTC
>NZ_JAVRBF010000483.1:0-340 GCF_032436805.1 Streptomyces sp. P17
CGCTTTGGAGGCGGAGTGCCTGAAGTTCTATCGAGAGCTGTTTGCGTTTCCGGAGCTGGAGAAGCCCGAGGAATTGAAGCCGCGCGGCGGGGCCTGGTTCCAGGTCGGCGCGCTCCAGATGCATATCGGGGTTGACCCGGAGGGGAGCCCGAAGAGCAAGCGGCACGTCTGTTTCCTGACCCGCGACCTGGCGGCGTCGATGTCGACGATCACCTTTGGCCGATCTCGATCCGGTTGCCGGCGGGATCGCGGATCAGTTCGAGGAGATGCTCCCGTTCACTCTGACGGAGGGACAGCAAGCAGTCGCCGAGGAGATCTCCGGCGACCTCGCCCGCCCACA
>NZ_JAVRBF010000043.1:0-83358 GCF_032436805.1 Streptomyces sp. P17
AAGGCGACGCCCTCGTCCTCGGCGCTCCCGTCGGGGATCTTCGCCGGCGAGGCGGCATAGGCGGCGTCGATCCGGGCCTGCGAGCCCGGAAGTATGCCGCTCCCCGAAGGCGACGCCCTCGTCCTCGGCGCTCCCGTCGGGGATCTTCGCCGGCGAGGCGGCATAGGCGGCGTCGATCCGGGCGGGCGAGCCCGGAAGTACGTCAGCGGCACCCGGCGGGCGGCAGCGGCGGCGGCCGCCTCGGAGGAGGCGTCCCGCGGTCCTCGTACGTTCCACTTGTACGGCCTGTAGCGGCCCTCGATACCGACGGCCGCGTTGTACACGGCGGCGGAGACGAAGCCGTACCAGATGAACGGCTCCGCCGTGGGCCGTCGGGCGTCGACGCTGACCACCTCGACGGCCGTACGGCTCCAGTCGGTGATGACCTCGGAGTCCGGGGTCCGGTGCGTGGCGGGTGCGTGGCGGGCTGGGAGGCGGGGTGAGGGGGAGTGCGGCACCGAGACTGAGGGCGGACAGGCCGACGAGGAGGGCGCGGCGGAGAGGCATGCGGCTCCTTGGGTAAGGGGGGAAAGCGGTGAGCGGTTGGGGGGTGGGGTGGGGGTCGGTCAGTCCCGCGGCAGCGTCCCCGCCCGGTCCGGGGCGAGGAGCGGGGCCAGCAGGTCGCCGTAGTCCTGGATCCGGGGGGCGAGGTCCGGTGCGGTGAAGGACAGCTGGGCGGGGGACCGGCACTCCTCGACCTCCGCCCAGGTGACCGGCGCGGACACCCAGGGCTCGGGGCGGGCGCGCAGGGTGTAGGGGGTGGCCGTGGTCTTCCGGGCGGCGTTCTGGCTCCAGTCGACGAAGACCTTCCCGGGCCGCAGGCTGCGCGTCATCCGGTGCAGGACGAGCCGGGGCATGGCCTTCTCGGCCTCCATCGCGAGCCCCTTGGCATACTCCGACACCTCGTCGGAGGACGAACCCCGGACCGCGGCCAGCAGATGCAGCCCCTTCGACCCGGAGGTCTTCGCGTACGCGTCGATCCCGTCCGCCGCGAGCCGCTCGCGCAGCCACAGGGCGACCTCGCAGCACTCCACGACCGTCGCCGGGGTGCCGGGGTCCAGGTCGAAGACGACCCGGTCGGCGTCCCCGGGCGCCTGGGCGACCCACTGGTGGGTGTGGAACTCGGTGACCAGGTTCGCCGCCCACATCAGACTCGGCAGATCCTGCACGAGCACCATCCGGGCCGGCCCCTCCGAACGGGGGACCTCGGCGGTGGTGACCCACTCGGGTGTACCCGGCGGCACGTTCTTGGTGAAGAAGACCTGTCCGTCCGGCCCGTCCGGGTAGCGCAGGAAGGAGACCGGCCGGTCACGCAGATGGGGCAGCAGCACCTCGGCGATGGTGGCGTAGTAGTGCAGCACCTCGCCCTTGGTGAAGCCGGTCGCCGGATACAGCACCTTCTCCAGGTTGCTGAGCGCGAGCCGTCGCCCCTCCACCTCTGTGATCGGCGTCATACGATGAGAATCCCATGGAAATGGGATGAAGAGCCGTGAAGCGAGTTCAAACCCGACGAAAGGGTGCTGCACGTGAGATCCATATGGAACGGCGCCATCTCGTTCGGTCTGGTCAGCATCCCGATCAAGCTGGTGAACGCGACCGAGAGCCACTCGATCTCCTTCCGCCAGATCCACACGGAGGACGGCGGGCGCATCCGGTACCGGAAGTTCTGCGAGCTGGAGGACCGGGAGGTCACCCAGTCGGAGATCGGCAAGGGGTACGAGGACGCGGACGGCACCGTCGTGCCGATCACCGACGAGGACCTCGCGCAACTGCCGATCCCGACGGCGAAGACGATCGAGATCGTGGCCTTCGTCCCGGGGGACCGGATCGACCCGCTCCAGATGGACGCGGCGTACTACCTGGCGGCGAGCGGCGCGCCCGCGGCGAAGCCGTACACGCTGCTCCGCGAGGCCCTCAAGCGCAGCAACAAGGTCGCGATCGCCAAGTTCGCCCTGCGCGGCCGTGAACGCCTGGGCATGCTCCGGGTCGTGGGCGACGCCATCGCCATGCACGGCCTGCTCTGGCCGGACGAGGTGCGTGCACCGGAGGGCGTGGCGCCCGACGCGGGAGTCACGGTCCGGGACAAGGAACTGGACCTGGCGGACGCCCTGATGGACACCCTCGGCGAGGTGGAGCTGGAGGACCTCCATGACGAGTACCGCGAGGCGGTGGAGGAGGTCATCGCGGCGAAGGCCGCCGGCGAGACCCCCCGTGAGGCACCCGAACCGGCCAAGGGCGGCAAGGTCCTGGACCTGATGGCGGCGCTGGAGAAGAGCGTCCGCGCGGCGAAGGAGTCGCGGGGCGAGGAGCCGGCGGAGGTCACCCGGCTCCCGCAACGCAAGACGGCCCGGTCCACACCGAAGCAGACGGCGGGCAAGAAGTCGACGGCCGCGACGACGAAGAAGACGGCGGCGAAGAAGACGACGGCCGCGAAGAAGTCGACGGCGTCGACGGCATCGACGGCGAAGAGCACTTCGAAGAAGACGGCTGCGACGACGAAGAGCACGGCGACGAAGAGCACGGCGACGAAGAGCACGGCGAAGAAGACGGCGGCGAAGAAGGCGACGGCGCGCAAGCGCACGGCGTGAGTGTCACGGGGGCGGTTCAGAGCGGCCGTTCTTGGTTGGGCTCTTGGGTCCGTTCTTGGGTCCGTTCTTGGATCCGTTCCCGGGTCCGCTCTTGGCCCGCCGGCCCCCTACACCCGCCGCAGCGCCAACACCGCGTTGTGCCCCCCGAACCCGAACGAGTTGCTGAGCACCAGATCCCCCTCCGCCGGCAGCTCCCGAGGCACCTCCCTCACCACATCCAGCCCCATCGCCTCGTCGACCTCCACGCTCCCCACGGTCGGTGGCACCACCCCGTGATGCAGCGTGAGCACCGCGGCCACGGCCTCCACCCCGCCCGCGGCCCCCTGCAGATGCCCGAGATTCCCCTTGAGCGCGGTGACAGGCACCGCCCGCCCACCGAACACCGCCCGCAAGGCCCCGGCCTCCGCGAGATCGCCCTCCACGGTGGCCGTGGCATGGGCGTTGACGTGTACGACGTCCACCACATGCCCCCCGGCATCCCGTACCGCCCGCCGCAGTGCCAGGGCAACCCCGTTCCCGGACGGATCGGGCGCGGCCATGTGATGCGCGTCGGCGGACAGTCCCCACCCCGCCGCCTCGCAGTAGATCCGCGCGCCCCGGGCCAGGGCATGCTCCTCGGCCTCCAGTACGAGCACCCCCGCGCCCTCCCCGTTGACGAACCCGTCCCGGCCCTTCCCGAACGGCCGGGAAGGCGAGCCCTCGTCGACACCCCCCGAGGCCAGCGCCCGCATGGAGGCGAAGGACGCCATGATCGCCGGCGTCACGACAGCTTCGGCGCCGCCCGCGAGGGCGACGTCGACACGGCCGTACCGTATGCGGTCGACGGCCTCCCCGATGGCCTCCGTGCCGGAGGCGCACGCGCTGGTCACGGTCCGTGCCTCGCCCGTGATGTGCAGGTCGAGCGAGACCTGCGAGGCGGCCTGCGAGGGCACGGTCATCGGCGTCGTGAGCGGAGAGACCCCCCGCGGACCCTTCTCCCGCAGCTTGCGGTCCCCGCCGACGAGCACGGACGCGTCCCCGAGAATCGCCCCGAGGCTCACCCCCACCCGCTCCGGATCGACCCCGCTCTCCAGGGTCCCGCCCTCGACGAACCCGGCATCGGCCCAGGCCTCCCGTGCGGCCAGTACGGCGAACTGCGCGGCCCGGTTCATCCGCCGAGCGGCGGCCCGCGGCAACAGCTCGGCCGGATCGACGGGCACCACCCCCGCCACCCGCACCGGCAGCTGCGCGAACTCCTCCCCGTCCAACTCCCGTATCCCGTGCCGCCCTTCGAGCAGCCCCTGCCACAGCTCCCCGACCCCGACCCCGAGCGGCGAAACGGCCCCGAGCCCGGTGACGACAACCCGCCGAGCCCGTGGCACGAGGGCGGCCTCGGACGCCGGCCGCGCCTCATGCCGTACGACGAACCCCTCCCGGTCCGCGTCACCGGCCCACCGCCGCACCTCGTCGTCCGGCACCGGTTCGCCGCCGTCCGCGTCGAGATCCCGATGCCACACGCCCCACCGGCGTTCGTACGTCACCTCGTCGGCCAGCGGGTCAACGGCCCGCAGCGACGTCACCCGGTCCCCGTCCCGGAACGCGACGCCGTCCAGCGGCACCGACGTCACCAGCGGAACCTCCGCCACGTCCAGGCGTCGGCAGGCGACCGTCACCTCCCGCCCCCGAGCGAGCAGTTCGTCCCGGTCGACCCCACCGAGCGGCGGCCGCAGGGTCACCCGGATCGTCTCCGGCGACTCGGGCAGGGTGTGCATCACGACGAACCACCGCTGCCGTACGACGTCTTCACCCGACAGGGCGACCAGATCCCCGGGGATGACCTCGGCGACGCTGACGGAGTGCGGACGTATGGGAACTTGGTGCATATCTGTACAAGCTTCCTGTGACCCGAATGGTTCTGCCGGACTTGTCCGAGTGAACTGGACGGGTGCGCCGGAGGCCATAGTTGAATCTATGACCTTCCCGTTCCTTTGCGATTCATAAACGCGGGCGGGAGATAGTCACCGCTCAACTGCTTTATCTGCAGCAGGAGTTGCCGAGACGGCTCCCGAAGAGGATGTGCGGAACGTCACGGTCGCATATGACGATCAGTCATATCAGTCATGTCGGTTATGTCAGTCATGACACCCGAGAGGAGATCCAGCCGTGCAGAGCCTGGCGATCATCGAGGCACCGTCGGTACTCGGCCTGCGCCCCAGCGGCGTGGCGAACCTGCCGACGGCACTACGGCGGGCAGGACTCCTGGAGGGATTCGACGTGGCCCGCTCGGACAGACTGGAGCCCCCGTACTTCGACCCGAGGCGCGACCCGGAGACGGGCGTGCTCAACCCCACGGCGATCGCGCAGTACTCGATCGAACTGGCCGACGCCGTGGAAGCCGCCCTGGACCAGGACCTCTTCCCGGTCGTCCTCGGCGGAGACTGCACGATCCTCCTCGGCAACCTCCTGGCCCTGCGCCGCCGTGGCCGCCACGGTCTGCTGTTCCTGGACGGCCACACCGACTTCTACCAGCCGTCCGCCGAACCGAACGGCGAGGCGGCCTCGATGGAACTGGCCCTGGCCACGGGCCGCGGCCCCGCCGTCCTCACGAACCTCGAAGGCCGCGGCCCCTTGCTCAAGGACGAGGACGTGGTCGCCTTCGCCTACCGCGACGAGCCCGAGTCCACAGCGGCGGGCATGCAGCCACTGCCACCGGGCCTGCACGCGATGGACCTGACCAAGGTCCGCGAGATGGGCATCGAAGCAGCCACCCGGCAGGCCCTGTCCCACCTCCCCACCGCCTACTGGACCCACCTGGACGCCGACGTCCTCCACGACATGGTCATGCCAGCCGTCGACTACCGCGTCCCCGACGGCCTGACCTGGCAGGAACTCGACCACGTACTCACCACGGCACTCTCCGACCACCGCTGCCAAGGCCTGGACGTCACGATCTTCAACCCCCACCTCGACCCCACCGGCACCATCACGACCCGCTTCACGGCCTGCCTGCACCGAGCACTGTCCACGAGAGCGACCGCCCACTGAACGGCCGCCGCCCCACACAAAAAGACCCCGCTCTCAGCGTCTCCACTGATGACGGGTCGTTCGGGCACCTCACACAGGGTGCCCCCGGCGGGGCCACATGCAGATGGTTGCAGGGCTGACCAGCGGTTTCCTGGTGGGCGGCTTGTGGTGGAGGGGCGGTTTCGTCCTGCGGCGTGGGATGGGTCGGTGTGATGGGCGACTCGGACGTGGGGGCTGTCCCGGGCGCAGGCCAGCGCCGGGCGGCGAGTCGCCTGATCTTGATGCCTGGCTGCGGTGTGGTTGTGCGCTGGTGGTGGCGGGGGTTGCGGCGTATGCCCCGCACGTCCATCAGCGGGACTTCGCCCTGCAGGGTGGCGCGGATGAGGTGAGCGCGTCCTTGTGGCCGCTGTCGGTGGACGGGTTGTTGCTGCTGGCGACGGTCGGCTTGCTGAAGCCGGCGAGGCGTGGGGGCGCCGGGCGCGATATGTGGTGTGGCTGGCGTTTCTGCTGGGGATCGTGGTGTCCCTGGCGGCCAATATCGCGGCTGCGCCGTCGCTGGCTTGGAAGCCGGTGCTCAGGGCGGGGTGGCCGCCGGTCGCGCTGCTGTTGTCGGTGGAGTTGTTGGCGCACCGTCCTGCGGGCCGGGTGGAGGCGGAACTCGGCGGTGGGGAGGACAGCGAAGGCGATGCCGACGGTGATCGGGTTCACGGTGATCCGCTGCTTGAGCGTGCCCGACGAGTGGACGCCCGACACCGCGAACTGCCACTGACCCCATGAATTCAGCTACGGCTGTGAACTGACGCCCCGACAGCAGAAGGGTGCCTCCCACCTGCGATGATCTGGACTGTCTAGATCAAGAGCATCATTCGGGAGAGGCACCCAACGGGTGAAGACTACCGGCTGGGATCACCGGCTCGTCGTACGGGCCGACGGCAAGAACCTCATCGGCCACGCGGGCGTGGTGCTGCTGCGCAAGGTCGCCGACCGGGTCGGCCTGACCCGGGCCCTTGCCGCCGCCCTGCCGCGCGGTTCCGGGCCGGGGTGGCGGGACCGGGGCATGGCGCTGGTCCAGCTCGCGTGCGCGATCGCGCACGGGGCGAGGAACGTGCTGGAGGCCGAGCAACTTCAGCAGCACTGGCGGGCGCTGTTCCCGCGCCCGGTCTCCGACAGCACCCTGCGGCGCACGCTGGAGGCGATCGACGGCCCGGTGGTGGCGCGCATCGAGCGCGTACGCGCCGCGATACGCCGGATGGTGTGGACGTTGATCGCGCTGCGGCCCGGCGGTTTTCCCTGGATTGCGGTGTGCGGACGGGTGCTGACCGGCTGGTACGTCCTGGATCTCGACGCCACCATGGTGACCTGCACCAGCAGCAAGCAGGGCGCGGCCGGTACGTTCAAGGGTTCCTACGGTCATCATCCGCTGGGGGCGTGGGTGGCCAACACCCGCGAGTGCGTGGCGATGCTGCTGCGGCCGGGCAACGCCGCCTCCAACGATGTCGCCGACCACAAGAGCGTGCTGGCCGCCGCGCTGCGGCAACTCCCGCTGCCGCTGTGGTCGAAGCTGCTGGTCCGGATCGACGGTGCGGCCTTCAGCCACGCCCTGCTGGAGCACCTGCAGGCGCTGACCACCAGCCGGCGCCGGGTGCGCTGGGTGACCGGCTGGGCCATCAACACCACCGACGAGCAGGCCATCGCACTGCTGCCCGAGAACGTGTGGACGGCCGCACTGCGGCAGGACGGCGAGGTCCACAAGATCAAGGGCCCCGACGGCCAGTGGCTCTCCTACCAGGTCGCCGAGCTGACCGGGGTGCGCGACCTGACCGGCTGGCCCACCGGGATGCGGCTGATCGTGCGCCGAGTCAAACCGTCCCGGCGGGACGAGAAGAAGCTGACCGCCTTCGAGAAACGCACCGGCTGGCGCTACCAGATCATCGCCACCAACATCCCCGCCCACCACGGGCTTTCCGGGATTCCGGCCTCCGGGCAGGCGTGGTTCGTCGACGCCCTCTACCGTGATCACGCCGAGGTCGAGGACTGCGTGAAAACGATCAAGCGGGTCGGCCTCGGGCTGCTGCCCTCCAAGTCCTGGCAGCTGAACGCCGCCTGGGTGCTGGCCGCCACGATCGCCGCCGACCTCGACGCCTGGACGCGGCTCCTCCTCCTGCACGACGAGCCCGAACTCGCCGCCGCGGAGCCGGAGACCATCCGGATGAAGCTGTATCACCTTCCCGCCCGGCTCACCGCCCACGCCCGCACGCGCACCCTGCACCTCGACCGCACCTGGCCCTGGGCACACGCATTCACCACCGCCTGGCAGCGGGCCACCCAGCTTCCGGCCCTCACCTGACGGGCCGGCCCCGCCCCGACGACACCGGAGAGGAGAGGACCGCATCACCCTCGGGCCCGTGGAACCCGACGCCCCCGCAGCGTCACGCGACGGCCAGCCCCGACACGGCACGGGACATATCGGGCAGCCAGCCGACCATCGCGACGATGCCAGCCTTTGGAAGAATCGAGGCTAATGCCCGAATCGATTCGGCGCTGAGAGAAGACGGAGACTAGCATCCATTGCTCGTACCCAGTGATTTAGGGAAAGCCCCTCGCTTTCTCTAAATCACTGGTGCTAGAAGATGTCTGCCCATCCGTGCTCAGTGACGATCCCACAAAGTTCCCAAGTCAGGATTTCTCCCGCGAGTTTCGGGTTGGCTGCTACGATCTCTTCGATCGCTTGCAGTAGCTGTTCTTTCGGCTTCGATTCAGTCGCCATGCGGTATTGATATAGGTAAAGCATGATGACGGCAACTTGCGTCTCGTCTGCTGAACAAGCTATCTGTACCGCCGCGGGTAGTTTCACGATAAGTTCTTTGTCTTCGAGTAGAAGCAGGAAAAGGCATTGCCCGCTGGACCCTCTTTCCCACTTGCCTGGCTCGTCTTGCGTATCCACTTCCCTGATCGTGTGGAAGATTTCCCAAGGTGCCCATGAGAACGTCGAGGCAATTGATTTCCGAGTGCGTTGCGGGATCCAGTTACCTTCGTGCCAGAAAATATCGGGGTGGCTGATGCAGTGGGAGAGAACTCTCACGGCTAGGCGCAGAGCTGGGCCGGGAAGGCGTTCGATCAATTGCCTTACCATCAAGAGCGCACGCATGTCTCCGCGTCCCAGCGCGAAGCAGTCCGCAACAGCTGCTTCTTGCTTCCCTGGATCGGCGTCTATTAGGTTGAGAAGAGTGTGCCCCCCGGATCTCACCAAGTAAGTACGTGCCGATTCCCTGAAGTGCGGCCACGTGTCATGCGTGATTACTTGTTTCTTCGGGAAAATTACGAAGTGGCCCGTCAGTTCGTTCGATGCGCCGCGCCCACTTTTCCCCGTCGGTCTAAATTCGCGGTAAGCCACCATGTCCTCGCGCACGTAGGCGCTGAGGTTCATCCAGTGAATCTCATTCGTGGCGGGATCGTGTACGAATCCGAAGATAGGTATGGATGAATCGAGCCACAAGCGCAAATCCGCTGGCTTGGCGGTAATTCCCCAATTGCCTGATCGGAAGTAACTTGCGCCCCCCTTTACTGGGTCTTCGAATTTAGTGGGGGTGTGCCTCCCGTCGGCTTCGCCGGGTGGTTGCACAGCGTGAGCGGAGGCGTTGGTTCGCTCGGTTCCGGAAGCCGAAGGCGTTACGCGCTTCGAGCTTGATGAGGCGGTTGTTGCCTTCGGAGGCGGCGTTGGTGATGCCGGTGGTCAGGTAGGTCTCGATGCCGTCCCACCACTGCTCGATGGTCTCGGCGAGGGTGACGAGTTCGGGCAGGTGAGCGTGGTCGGCGACGTGGACGAAGAAGCGGTGGCGGGCGGCGGAGATCGCGGAGTGGTCGGGGGTGACGTGCCTGCGGGTGACGGTCAGGCCCAGGAGGTCGCGCAGGAGTTCCTTGCCCTGCCAGGCCGCATGGATCTGTCGGCCGTAGGTCCCCATGTACTCCAACTCGGTCTTGAGGAACTCGCGTTGCTGGTCGGTGAGGTCTTCCTTGTTGCGGCGTAGGAGCTTGCGGACGGTGTAGATGCTGTCGCCCTTGCGGGCCCGGCGGCCGTGCTGTTTCCAGGTGAGGCGTCGGCGCAGGTCGGCGAGGTGGCGCTGGGCGAGTTGCACGATGTGAAAGCAGTCCACGACCACCGCCGCGTGCGGCAGGGCACGGCGGACGGCGGCGCGGAAGGTGGAGCACAGGTCGATGGCGACGTAGCGGACCTGCTCGCGCCAGGCGGCGGGCTGGGCCGTGAGCCAGTCGGCGACCGAGGTGGCGTTGCGGCCCTCGACCTGGCCGAACAGGCCGCGTCCGCCGATGGCGTCGACGAAGCCGATGTGCCAGGCGTCCGCGACCAGTTCCCACTTGTGCGTGTCCGGGTTCTGCTTCCACACCGGCTTGCCCCGCCGGGTCTCGTCGATCCCGATCGCCTCGGTCCCCGGCGGCTCCTCGGGCAGGACCTTCGCGGCGTAGCCCTCGAAGCAGTGCTGCACGATCGGCCAGGACAGGCCCAGATCCCGGCCGGCCTGCACCACCGATCGTCCGCTGTCACACACCGCGGCCCCGGCCGCCCGCCGAAGCGCCCCAGTCGTACGCATCCGCGCGGGTACCTGGCCTATGGACTCGGTGAACGAGCGGCGGTCGCAGTCGAGTTCGGTGCAGTGCCAGCGTGCCTTGCGCCAGCGGATGCTCACCGGGCGCCCGCCGCAGGACAGGTGTCTGGGGGCGGTGGTGCGGTAGTCCTTCAGCCGGGTGGAGAAAACCCCGCACGAGGGGCAGGCCCTCGCGGACTCCTCGTTCGTCACGACGTATACCGTCGATCCGCCTGCCTTGTCGTCCTTGACCTGCGTCACACTCACCCCCTCCAGCCCAAGCAGTCGCGTCGCAGCCTCGTTGGTCCCGGTATCGTCGATGCTCAAGCCCGTGGGTTCTTCATGATCGGTTGCCTAGACAACAACCATGATCACAAAGACCCGCGGGCTCCTTGCGTCCAGGCCACCCACACCCCAGGCCCGTCACGTTCGGTGACCGAACGTCAGGCCGTCACCGCCGCACCCCCACTAAATTCGAAGACCCCCTTTACTTGGATGGCTATGGACTCGCCAGTTATCTCAAGATTCTCGGTGAGGTCTACGAGAAGATCTTTCCCGTAGTCGTTTCCGGTATCCACCTCTTGGACGACGCACTCATGATCCTCCAAGAATGCCCTTGTCGCGTTGACGGCAGCTCGCTCGGTCTGCTTCGTGGGTAGCATGCGTTTTCTGGCCGAGCGATGCGATGGGTCCTGATTTGCGGCCATTGTTGGATGATGGCAGAAAGTGCCTAGAAGCGCCGATGGTTCACGAAGGCGGTGTGGTCGGCCGCCGCCGTCTGCGGACACTGGGGGTGTATCGCGTGTATCGCAGATGGTGCGTGAACGGTGAGAGACAACGAGAGAGAGCGGGAGTCAGTGAGACTGACTCCCGCTCTCTCGTGTCGGCATCCGCGCAGGTCACATACGAATTTTCTCATGTGGTCTGGCGAGTGCCCCCGGCAGGATTCGAACCTGCGCACACGGCTCCGGAGAGATTGTCCGATCGCACCCTCATTACCCCTCTGACCTGCGGCGGAGTCCGCCGGGGTGCACGCTGTGACACAGGGTGTGTCGGAGGTGTGTCGGGCGCAGGCCGCAGAGGGCCTGCAGCACGGGGCTACAGGTCGTACGGCAGCAACTCGAACGCGGGCACGTGCTTGGGCCGTACGACGGTGAAGTGCCGCCGGTCGACGGTGGCCACCTGCTTGGCCTGCCAGCGTTCCGCGATGGCGACCACGCACGCGTCTGTGCCTCCCAGGGGCAGACTGGCGTACTGGCGCACGAGGTGGGCCATGCGCTCGATGTCGTCCGGCATGACGCCCGTGACGGTGCCGAGTTGCCCGGCTGCGAGCGCGTCCAGGAACGCGGCCTCCACCTGAGCACCGCAGCGCGTGCCGATGAGGTGGCAGGCTTCCGCGATGACCGGCGCCGGGATCACCAGGTTGCGGGGATGGACGCTGTCGTACCAGCGCGCGCACGCCGCATGGTGACCGTCGTCGGCGTCCGCCAGGGCCACAAGCGGGCCCGTGTCCACCACGATCACTCGCCGAACCCTGTCTCCCGCAGAATCTCGTCAGCGCGCTCGGATGTGTCGGAGTGCCCGGAGCGGCCCATGCCGATGAACGAGGGGCGAGCCGGACGGGCAGCGGGCCCTATGAACGGCCGCAGGCTCTGCGCCACGCTCTCGATGTCGTCCTCCGGCACGCGGTCGATGAGCGCATGCAGCTCTTCCCGTGTCGTCATGGTCCTAGGGTAGCCATGCCGACCCCGCCGGCGGTTTGACTCGGCACCGTGAACGACTGCGAGCGACGGCACCGGACACCGCTAACGTTAGCGGCAGTGCTAGCGGTCACCCCTTACGGTCGTGCGTTAGCTCCACCTGCTACTGATAGCGGGGGAGGGTGCTATCCATAGCACCCCGCTAGCACCCCAAACCGCCCATGATCAGGGCGTTAGCAGATAGCAGCCACCCCCGGCGGGGTGCGTTTCCTCTTGAGTGACGAGTGCGTGTCTGGTGGACCGGTGTTCTCGTTGCGGTAGCTGTTGATCAGCTGGCGTGAGAGAGGCGGGGTCGGATGGGCTGCGACGAGGTGCTCGCGCTGCTGCGGGAGCGGGAGGCAGCCTGCCGTCGGGAGGCGGAGCGGTTGCGCGGGGAGGCCGAGCGGATCGCCGGGCTGCTGGTGGTGTGCGAGCAGGAACTGGCCCGGGTGGCGACGGCGTGCCAGGTCGTGGGCGAGCTCCCGGCGGCGCACGGCGAGGCCGGGCCGGGGCGGGGTCGGATCCCGGCCCCGCGAGCGGAGGTGTCGGGGACCGTCGGCAGTCAAGCCGATGAGGGGACTGGCGAGTTCACTGGGCGGATGCTGGGGGTGCTGGCCGCGTACGCCGGTCCGGTGCGGTGTCGGCAGGTGGTGGAAGGGCTCGGGCTGGAGGCGGTGCCCCGTGAAGTGGAGCGGGTGCGCCACCAGTTGAAGAAGGCCGCTGCCGCCGGGCGGGTGGTGCAGACCCCGGGCGGCCTGTTCACCCTGGCGCGTGGAGGTGCCGCGGCGCGCGGGTGACCTGCCGATACGGGAACGGGCCTCCTTCTTGTTGGTCGGGTGAACAGCCAGACCGCGCAAGGAAGAAGACCCGGTGGCACCTTACACGTCCGCGCCCCAGGCCCCCGACCCGTTCACCGCCACTCGCACCCGGATGGAGGAGATGCTCGCCCATCTGTCCGCACCGGCCATGGCCTCGGCCACCGCCGAAGGACTGGAGGACTACATCACCGCCGCGGGGCGGGAAGTGCTGCGGCAGATGCTGCAGGACCAGCTGGACGCCCGCGCCGCCGCCGAGGTGCGCGTGGAGGTGGTCACCGGCAGCGACGCGGTGGTGCGCCCTCGGGCCGAACGGAGCCACCGCCGGCTGCTGGCCACCACGCTGGGCCGGGTGGAGGCGACCCGGATCGCCTATCGCGCCCCGGTGCGGCCAACCTGCACCCCGGCGACGCCGCCCTGGCCCTGCCGCGGCAGGTCTACTCCTACCCGCTACAGCGCGCCGTCGCCCTCGAGGTCGCTGAGACACCCCTGCGCCGGGCGGGTGCTCACCTTGAGCGCACCACCGGCGGGCGGCTCGGCACCCGGCAGTTGATGGAGATCGCGTGTCGCATCGCCACCCACATCCCCGCCTTCTACCAGCAGGACGTGCCCGCCCCCGCCCCGGCGGTCGGCAGCGAGGGGGACCGGCTGCTGGTGCTCAGCTGCGACGCGACCGGCGTGAACATGATCCCGTCCGATCTGCGGGAGCCGGTCCGCGCCGCACGGGCAGCCGACGGCCCGCAGCCGCCCTCGGCCCAGCTGTCCAGTCGCGAGCACACCGGTCACCGGCGGATGGCGACCGTCTTCGCCGTCTACGACGCCGACCCGGTCCCACGCACCGGTGCGGACGTCCTGCCGGCCACCGCTGCCGAACGCGCCGCCCGCACCCACGGCCCGCGAGCACGGGGCCGGCACCTGGAAGGCTCCCTTCAGCGTTCCACCGCGGCCATGGTCACCGCCATGTTCGACCACGCCGAACAGCGAGACCCCGATCACCGGCGCCGCTGGATCGTCCTGGTCGACGGCGCCAACCACCAACTCGAGTGCATCGCAAGGGAAGCGGCCGCCCGCGGCGTCCATGTCGACACGATCGTAGATATCGTGCATGTGATCGAATATCTGTGGCGGGCCGCCGAGGACCTCCACCCAGGCCACGCAGCGCGCGCGGCCTGGGTCGCCGACGCCGCCCGCACCGTGCTGGACGGGCACAGCCCCCGCGTCGTCGCTGCACTGCGCCAGCACCTGCGCACCCGTCCCCATGAGGCGAAGCAACTGCCCGCCGTCGCCCGCACCGCCGCCTACCTGCAGGCCAAGGACCCCTACCTGCGCTACCACCTCGCCCTCGCCATGGGCTGGCCCATCGCGACCGGAGTGATCGAAGGAAGTTGCCGCTTCCTCGTCAAGGACCGCCTGGACGCGACCGGAGCGAGATGGAGCCTGACCGGCGCCGAGGCGGTCCTCCTCCTACGCGCCGTCATCGACAACGGCGACTTCGAGCGGTACTGGCGCTACTTCACCGAACTTGACCACCTGCACACCCACGCCGTCCGCTACCAGGGACAACTCGCCCTCGCGGCGTGACCGCAGCCACCCACCCATCACTCAAGAAGCAACGCACCCGAGCGGGAGTCAGTGAGACTGACTCCCGCTCTCTCATGTCGGCATCCGCACAGGTCAGAGCATGATTCTTGCTGTCTGACTGGCGAGTGCCCCCGGCAGGATTCGAACCTGCGCACACGGCTCCGGAGGGCCTTTCGGTCCTCGGGAAAGTAGCTGGTCAGGCTGTCATCGGTGCTGTACTGAGCGGAGCCTGTCCACAAATAGTCCACGGTGTGGCAGCCCGTAGCCTCTGGCTCGATGAGCGGAGACGAGCCCCGTGGGTTGCGGCGTTCAGAGACAGGGCGGCTCACCACTCGATCGCTTCGTTTATCATCCGGCATACCTCAGGCACAGCAGCTCTAGATTCACAAGTGATAACGAGGCTTGGGCCATTGATCCCGACTTGGACGTCCTTTCCCCGAAAAAGGCCTCGCTTTGGTTCAACGCTTGTGATGGCCAATAGGGGTAGGTGCTGGCTGTGTCCTCTATAGTCGTGAATTGTCAGTCGGTCGGTTGTGAGGGTACATTCCCCCTCGCCGTAGTACTTCGGGCCCGGGAAGTACATTGCGCCCTTTACTGGGAACTTGTAGAGCGTTTCACCCGACATTTTAGACCGCATCCCCTCAGCGTAGAGTGATGACTGATGCGCTTGAGATGGCTAGGTCGCGTGGCTGTGGCGTACTTCAAGCGTAGGCCTGTACGTGTGACGCGGCACCCTAGGGCTTGCGGCATAGCACGGAATATTCCGAGTGGTAATTGTTGAGCTGTAAACGGCCCTTGAGAGTTCTTCGGCTCACCGCGTCTTGCTGCTCACCGCCCCTGAATCGGCTAGTCGCAGGCGATCTGTCCACGAATGGATCTCAGCCCCGGACGCGGCCGGTGATAGCCGATCTTTGCTCGCAAACGCGCTGGCCCTTCATTCGAGAAGGATCTCCTCGGGGCGCCGGCTGGTGATCGGTACGCCCTGGGCGTAGAGGATGTGGTCCAGACAAGCAGCAAGGTCGTTGCCGTGATCGTCGCGGGCCATGCTGCGCAACTCGCGCGCCAAGTCCAGCCCGTTGACGAGGACGATGGGGTACTGGTCCTCCACCATCTCGAGCTGAGCTGGCTCCGAGAAGGCTCCGGTGGTGACGTAAATGCCGATCCAGCCGCGGCGCAGGCGTGCGACGACACGTGCGATCTGTTCAGCTGATACAAGGCTGTCTGGGCGTATGCACTTGGCTTGGCCCAGGACGACAAGGCTCGTACCGGCGAGTCCTATCCCGAGATCGATGCGCCCGACGAAATCCGCGCCACCGTCTCCGGAGCGCCGGGTGATCCATCCCTCGCGGTAGTTGTGCCCTGAGCCTTTCAGTACACGAGCGGCGACAACGGAAGCGACTGCCTCAAAATCGTGTTTGCGTTCGTCGAACTGCTCATAGATGAATCGGAGGTCGTCGTCTCGCTGGCTGCCTGGCGCAGCACGCTGATCACGCACTTTCGTGACGCGCGCTCGAGCAACGCGCCGGCGAATCCGTGGCAGAGCGGAGTGCCCCCGCTTGGCCCACTCCCGCCAGGCACGGGGTGCCTTGACGAGAGCCTCATGATCGGAAACCGCCGGACTGCGCCGCGCAGTGATCCAGTCCCAATCGACCTGATCGTTCTCGGTCGCCAGGTCGATCAGGGCAATGTCGTACACGTAATTGGTGAACGTGGTGTGCTCGTGTCCTGCCCATTGAATGATCCGTTCGGCCCGTTCTATGACCCCTAGTCCACAGAACTCGACGAAGCCCTTGACCTTGCCGTTGCGTGACACGGCACGGAATAGCAGCAGAGGGGCTGCGCCGGCTCGCTCCTCTGGTGTGGGTGCCTGATGCCCTGTGAAGGCGTCGAGAAGGGCGGCGTTTCCGGTGGTGGTTCCGGGGGGCTTGGTGAGTCCGGCCTTGTGGTCACCGAAGTAGCGCACGTGGCCGTTGTCCAGGTCGAACACGTCGTGCCACGGTGTCTGTTCGCTGCCGGCCTTCCACGGGCTGGAGCGGATCAGGATCGCTGGCCGTCGTTGCCGCCCGCTCGCCGAGACCTTCGCCATGCCGTTGATGCCGGACTCGAGCAGTGCCTTCTTGTGCCCGGGAGTATCTGTCGCGTAGTGGAAGTTCGTGTACCCGTTGAGCACAGGTTCGGTTGGATCTTTGGCACTCGAGTAGCGCAGCACCTGCCCGACGCGCAGCCTCTCTCCCATGACCACCCCTCCTGGTCCCCTAGAAGGAGTGATCATTGCACGCTGCGGTTGGTGGGGTGCTTGGAAGGAGACTGGGTCAGTGCCCGTGCGAAGAGATGCGACTCCTGCAGCGCAACCAGCGAGCCTTGGGCAACGGTGAGGACTGTGCTAGCTGGGTGAGCGTCGGGATGGACCCTTGGTCTCGACTGTGCCGCAACCTGCTCTCTCCTCCTCCTTGGGCGCCCATTGCCACGCCTAGGAGGAGGACGATTCATCCGAGACTGTGAGGTGCTGACAGGCCCCGCACGGGGTAGTCTGAGAGTGTGCAGCTAGTGTGCAGGTCAGACTCTGGAGCAGGGAGGCGAGGCATGTGACTTCGTTGCACGATTCAGACGCCGACCTGCCGCTGGCTGGCTTGCCATCGGCAGGTCGCACTCTCTTGCGCACGGCTCCTGTTGAACTTGCGATCGCAGAAATCAGATTCGCAAGCGTGGGTGAATCTGTATCAATTGAGCAGGCGCTCGCAATCAAGGAGTTGATGGAGCAGCAGGGCATCTCATATCCATCAATGGAGCCAGCTCAAAAGAATGAACTCACGGTTGAATTCGGCCCATCCGGGGCCAGCCCACAGGTGCAGGTTCGATCAAAGGGATGGCAATTCAGTCAAGGAGAGGGGCAAACGCTAGCCACTATTCTGCCGGACTCGCTGGTAGTCCAAACTAGCCAGTATGAACGTTGGAGCGTCAGCTTGCAGCCTGCGTTGCATGCACTCCTGCGTGGAGCTGAGACACACCTAAAGCCTCAACTGCTGCAGCGCCTGGGTGTCCGGTATGTCAATCGCTTGATTGATCCCAATGCGACGAGCGCACTCGCTTGGAGGGGGCGAATTTCTGATTCGTTCCTCGGGCCAGTTCTTGACCCAGTGCTGGGTGAAAAAGTGGTGGCTGCTCAGCAGCAATTGGAGTTGTCTCTTGGAGATGCTCAAGGGGCACTGCTTAGGCATGGAGCGTTTCGAGACGCTGCAGCCCAGAATGCTGTTAGCTACCTGATGGACATTGATGTATTTGATGCATCCATGCAGCGATTCTCCAGTGCAGACGTCATGGAAAAGGCTAAGCGCCTTAACAGGACGGCCCTGTCTCTGTTGAAACAGGCGATTGAGCCAACCTACTGGGAAGAGCTGCCGAACCGTGTAGCCGGTAAGTCCGATAGCGATTAGGGGGAATCGTGAGTGCGACGATAGTGGCAAGGGGTTCTGGAGAGCGGCACACTGGACAGGCTATCGAAATAGCAGAACTGACCCAAAGCGGTGACGCAGTGCTGGTTACTGAGGGGACTTCTCTGCAGCTTCCTGGTCTCCAGAATACCGTTCTGCGTAACGTTTTGGAGAGTTGGGAAACAACGCTTGCGCCGAGTATGCCAATGCTCATGTTGAGCCTGAATGCTGCGGCATCGCAAGCATCTGAGTTTCGGCTCAGGGTCGAGCGACTTCCTGGACGGAAACTGGCTTGGGTTGGGCCAGTTGTAAATCCGGTGAGCGAGGATGTATCTGACGCTGACTCGCTATCGACTGACGGAGCAGATCAAACAGCCGTTGACGCTGTCGACAAGCTTGTGAGAATTCTGGGCCTGCCTATCAGGGATGTGCTGGCAGCGGCTGGCGTGGCGCGTCGTACCTTTTATTCCTGGCGCGGTCGCAACGTAGCGCCCCGCTTGGACAGTCAGGGACGGCTGTGGGAGCTGCTACAAGCTGCCGTCGATCTGCAGGATGTGATTGGCAATGATCTCCCACAGTGGATCGCCGCAGATCCTAAGCGGCGACGAACCCTGAGGGCTGGAAATTTTGACTCCCTCATGGGAGAGCTCCTGGAGCAGAGGGCTCGCAAGGGCGACTACAGTGCCCGCTCGCATGCTGTGAGTTGGATGGAGTCTGCTGGGCCTG
The DNA here is from genome assembly GCF_032436805.1 of Streptomyces sp. P17. Classification (NCBI taxonomy): domain Bacteria; kingdom Bacillati; phylum Actinomycetota; class Actinomycetes; order Kitasatosporales; family Streptomycetaceae; genus Streptomyces; species Streptomyces sp. P17. The sequence goes on from NZ_JAVRBF010000043.1 coordinate 18,524, forward strand.
AGGAGGCTGCGGTTCTTGAGCCTCCTTCCCGCCGGCTCGCCGGAAGAGTGACGAAAGCTAAGCCAGGCACCCGTTCTCGTTCGGGCGAGCACCCGAACAACTAGTGCGGCAATACCGGAGAAGTAATGGCAGAATCTGCCGAGAAGGAAAAGGGTGAGGACGAGTCGGGGAGTGAATTCGCGACGCTGGATTCACTTGTTCCGGAAGTCTGGCCCGAAGGCTTCACTGAGGCACTAGATGCCTGGCAGCAGGGTCACTTGCTGCCAGGCTCTACCTTGTCCTGGGCAGCTCCGTATGGTCTCGACGCTGTGACCGGTATTGAGACGGATAATGACGGAGAGGTCGAAGCGAGCTCGGCAGAATGGTGTCATGTATCTGTTGATGATCTGCGATATCAATGGGTAATCGTCACGAGTCAAACCTGCGACGTTGCGGCCTATGGTCCTGGGGCCCGTCACCCGTTGGTGCAGGTGAGTCCCGTAATGCTCATGCCTTCCGTATCGGACAATCAGCGTACTGCGATCGAGAGGCACGAGGTTGCTCACTTTGTGTCCCTCAGCAAACCGCCAGCTGAGGGTTTCTGGGTGGTTGATCTTCGGGTAAGCGTGCCCGTCAGTAAGCATTTACTCGTCGTCAACTCACCCTTGTCAGCCTTTGCTAGCGAGCAAGACTTGCTGGATTTTTCTGAGCATGTTGCTGCGAGAATTCGGCGACCTTCTCTGCACGACATCGTGAGTGGCGACATGGTGAAGAGTATCGGGCAATATATCAAGAGTACGAACAGAGGTGATCCGGATTGGTGGGAGCAGGTTGAACAGTTGCGTGTTCTCATAACCGGAACACGGCTCAGTCCTAGCTCTATTCAGTTGATTGTCGTGCAGCAGACTGAATTGAATGCCAAACAGAAGAAAATTTGGCGCGACTGGGCCCCTCCCTTCCGTAAAGTCCTCAAGAGGGAGAGAATTAGTTTGTCTCCACTGCACTTCACCACGCTGGACGTGATGAAAGCTAGGATTTATAAGGAATCCATTCCGTTGCGCGTTCCCGAACTCTTGCGGCCTCACCTCTGGTAGCCCTCTTACTCTGTATCTTTCCCAGGTCGATCACGGAACCCCTGGTAGCTGGAGGAGTCCCAGCTTCGCGCCGGAGTGATGGTCGTTGAGGACCATTCCCGTCCGGCTCCGTTCGTCGCTGTTGGTGTCAGCCGTTGATGTCAGACATCAGCGATGGACTTGACAAGACCTTGCCCGGCTAGCCCGCCGATCTTCTGAGGTCGATGATGGATGGCGACGATCACGACGGTTGCTCTACCGCGCTGCTGTACAGAACTGCTTGGGAGGCACCCATGGGGTACTCGCTGGAAGAGTTGAGATCATGGTCTGACGACGAGGTCGTGAGACGTCATGACGAAGTAGCCGCCAACACATCGCCCGGGACGTCCTTCTACTTGGCCGAGCTTGATCGGCGCGCTTTGATGGCTTCCGCGCGGGCAAGTGATGCCCTTGCTCGAAAGTCCTACAACCTGACGATCGCGAACACGGTACTCGCAGTCGTGGCGGTGATTCTGGCCCTTATCGCGCTGTTTAAGTGACGCAAGGGGGCCAGCACGCTTGGACGATCGCGTCAGGTCGGCGGAGCGACTTTGGCCGGGAGCTGCTTTGGCGCGAGTGATCATGGCCCCGTAAGCTTCCGGCGAGTCGGGCAGTCTGTTGACCTGCCCGTTAAAGCACGACGTTGGGGCCATGATCTTCGAGGCTCGCGCCAAAGTGGCTGGCTAAAGTCGTGGAGCCGACCGCCCCAGCCACGACGGGGTTTCTCCCACGTCATGGCCGCGTCCGCCGTCCGGCCGGTGGCCTGGTGCGGGATTAGCGGGCCGTATGAACGCCCGCGCATCTGGCAGCGTCGGTCCGCGTGCCGCCGCCGCCACGATCCGGCCTCTTTCGGTAACACAAAGCGTCTTTGGCCTGCACCGTTGGGGATCACCGTTCGTCCCCCGTGCCCGTGTTGGAATGTGGCCGCTGCGTGTGGCGACGGGCGGGCGGCGACGTGCAGCTGGTGGCGAAGACATGGAGGCGGCGCGGCGGCGACCGGCCGGCGCCGCCGCGTTGGTGCGGCCCTCGGTTTGATCCGACCTACTGGTGTAGGCAACCGGGTGGAAAGGGGTGCGGCGTGGCCCCGTAAGCGGGGCGTTGAGGTCCGACCGCAGTTGGGTCTTTCCTCTCCCGAGGCCGGATCGTGGTGGCGGTGGCATGCGGGTCGTAAGCGGCCGTTGATGCGCTTGGGCGGAGTGTGCGGCGGTCGGGTTGGCGATGATCGATGAGCGCCGTTGACCGCCGGCCGAGCGAGCGCAGCGAGCCTTGATGAAGTAGGGAAACTCTGTCCGCGCCATGATCCGGAACGGCCGGCGCCGGGCTGTCGGCGATTGGCCAGACTCGGCTACGGTGCCTTACATGCACTCTGCATTGGACACGCCGCAAGGCGCGGCCGAACTGGCCGAGACTCTGTTGCCCCCGCTCGGGAATCGCTGGCTGCACACTCAAGCCGTGGCGGCCCGTGCGCGTGAGGTATCTGCGGCTGTGTCCGACGAGGATCGTGATCTGCTTGTAGCCGCTGCTTGGCTGCACGACATCGGCTATGCCCCGGAGCTACGGCAAACCGGGTTTCATCCCCTCGATGGTGCTCGCCACCTGGAGCAGCTCGGCGCCTCAGCGCGTCTCGTGCGCCTCGTTGCCCACCACTCCGGCGCCGTGTACGAAGCCGAACAGCGTGATCTCACTGCTGAGCTGGCCGTGTACCAGCGTGAGGACTCCCCGGTCCTGGACGCGTTGATCTACGCGGACATGACGACCGGCCCCGCAGGACAGTCCTTCGACTTTGATCAGCGCATTGACGAGATCCTGGAACGGTACGAACCGGGCAGTGAAGTGCACACTGCGATCAGCAAGGCTCGGCCGTACCTTGGCGCGGCCATCGCGCGTGCGCGTGCCCGCCTTGGTGATCAGCCCACGTAGGGCTTGGGTCGGTCGGCCAAGCCGTGGTCGATGCGCATCCGCATGGACGGGTGGATGTTCAGCTCATCGAGCCGGCTCGGCGCGACGAACGCGACTTCTTTGCTCTCGCTGCTGGTCCTTAGCTCGCCGCCGACGATCCGGGCCGTGAAACAGATCGAGAACTGCTGGCGGACTTCGCCGTCGTCGTAGGCCATGACGTGTGCCGGGTTCGTGTAGAGGCCGACCAGGCCGGTCACCTCGACGTCGAATCCGGTCTCCTCCTTCGTCTCGCGCACCGCCGCATCGGGGGCCGATTCACCGACGTCAACTCCGCCCCCAGGAAGTGCCCAGAGATCGTTGTCCGTCTTGTGGATCAAGAGGACTTCTCCAGCCTCATTCCGTGCCACGGTGGTAACCGATGGCACGATGCTGTTCGCCTTCGGAGCGTTCGGATCGTTGAAGTAGTCGATACGGGCCATGCCTCCACTCTCGCATGACCAACCACCATTGAGGGGGCGGGCTACGCGGGCTGTCCGCGGTCCCAGGTGTAGTCAAAGCTCCGCATGTAGTGGCGGAACGTTCGGGCGCCGGGCAGGTAGCGGAAGTGCAGGACTGGGTTCTGTCCGGCGGGAGCGCCAAGCACGTGCGGGTTCACCAACACGTCGTCGTCGAACCGGTAGATCGAGTTGTAGAGGATCGTGTCATGCAACCGGACCTCGACGCCGGGCGTGGTCATCGCCGGTTGGAGGTAGCGCCGGGTGATCCGGGCGCGTGCGGCCAGATCATCGCCGATGCCCTCCTCTTCGCCTCGCTGGCGCACCATGGCTGAGTCGGGGTCGCCAAGCAGGATGCGAACCTGTGCCCCGGCCTTCGCCTTCTCGGCCAATTGGTCCGGCAGATCCGGGTGACTGTCGAAGAGGAACAACCCCGCGTACACGAGGATCTCTACCTGATCCGTTGCCTTCTCGATCAGTGATGACCACAGGGATGCCGGGACAGCGCCCCGGTGCGGGTAGTACGTGATCAGCTCCGATGTGCTCGCTGTCTCTGCCTGCTTCTCGACAGCGGGCCAGAGGTAGACCTCGTCTGATCCGAGGAAGTTCGCGGCCTTCCAGCGGTGCCCCCGGTGCGGCGTTCGGCCTGTCGTGATCCAGCGTTCCACGCTCTTCGGGTCCACTCCGACGTGCTGAGCCAACGATTGGATCGTCTCGCCCTTTGCCGAAATCGCCGCACGCAGACGCTCGTTCGCCATGACGTGACCTCTCCTGGGACGTCTCTGGGACGTTTTGACGATAGCTCAGACGTCCCCAAACGTCCATACGGACCGTGATACGTCCACTACCTTTCGCGGTCTCCTGATCTCACCGACGAACGATCGGTTCCAACTCTCCGAGAGATCAGGAGAACAGACCATGCAGCAGATTCCCGTGGACACCGCCGGCGCGACGTTGATGGTGGCTCAGCCTCCGCAGCCGAAGTACGCGAACCAGAAGACCCAGGAGCGGGCTGCGGACAGGCAGACCGGTGAGTTCCTGGTGACGCTGGACGTGCTGTTCGTGATGAACGGCAACGCTGAGGTCGTCAAGGTCACGGTGGGTGAGTCGGCCATCTCCGGTGAGCTGGCGATGGGTACGCCGGTGGCGTTGACCGGTCTGGTGGCGCGGCCGTGGGAGAACGAGTTCAACGGCCAGAAGCGGCACGGCATCAGCTTCCGTGCGGTCGCGGTGACTGCCGTGGACGCCGGCGGCTCGAAGAACCTGAAGGCGGCCTGATCATGCGGTGGCTGCTGATCGCCCTCGTGGTGGACGTTGCCGGGTTGGCGCTGCTGCTTCGGTGGCGCTTTCCCGCCTGGTTCTGGATGACCTTTGGTGTCGTCTACGCCACGGCCAAGGTCCGCCTGCGCTACGCGTCGGTCATGGACGCCTGTGACCTGACGGTCCCGGCCTCCCGGTTCCGGCTGTGGCTGGCCCGGCTCTTCAAGTGGCAGACACCGCGCCAGCGCGTCCCCCGGCTGATGTGGATCAAGCCGACCCGGACGGGCCTGCGGCTGCGGATCCGGATGATGCCGGGACAGGACACCTTCGACTACTCGGCCGCCGTCGACCGGCTGCGGCACGCCTTCGGCGTCCACCAGGTCACCTCCCGCGAGATCAAGCCCGGCGTGGTCGAGATCGCGACGACCGGCTACGACGTGCTCAAGCGCGTGCAGATGCCGGCGAGGGTCGAGCGGAGCGAACTGCGTATCCCGGTCGCACTGTGTGAGAACGGCTCGGTGCACTACCGCGACTACAAGGAAGTACCGCACTCGGTCACCCTCGGCGCGGTCGGCTCCGGCAAATCCGTCACGCAACGTCGGGTCATCAAGGAACTCGCCGCGCAGCACGTCGCATTGGTCGGCATCGACTGCAAGAGCGGCGTGGAACTGTCCCCGCTGGCTCGCCGGTTCTCCGCGCTCGCGGACAACCCGGACGATGCGGCCGACCTGCTTGAAGCGCTGGTGGCGCGGATGGAGGCGACGTATCAGGTGATCCGTCGGGAACAGCGGATCAGCGCCGACACCCCGGATGCGGAGATCACCGCGAACATCTGGGGCCTGCCCGAGTACCTGCGGCCGGTGCCGGTGGTGCTCACCATCGACGAGATCGCCGAACTCGCCCTGTTCACCACCACGGCGGAGAAGAAGCGCCGTGAGCGCATCATCGTCGCCCTGGTCCGCCTGGCCCAGCTCGGCCGCGCCGCCGGCATCTTCCTCGACATCTACGGCCAGCGCTTCGGCTCCGAACTCGGCGACGGCATCACCATGCTGCGCGCCCAGCTCACCGGCCGAATGGCGCACCGGGTCAACGACGAATCGTCCGCGAAGATGGCGTTCGGCGACGTCTCCCCGCACGCCGTGTTCGCCGCCACGCAGATCCGCAACGACCGGCCCGGCATGGCCGTGGTCGGCCACTCCAACGGCGACTGGACCCGTATCCGGGCCCCGCACACGTCGATGCGGGAAGCCGTGACCGCCTGCAACAGGCACGCCGGCCTCACCCCCGACATCCCGGAGCTGGCCCGCTTCCGCCCGCTGCTCGACCTCGACCCGGTCAAGGCGCCCGCGGCGGCTGAGCCGTTCGCCGAAGCCGCCTGATCCCTCCCCACCCATCCGGTCGGCGCGACCGCATCGCGCCAGGTCCCTACCCGAGCCATGCCCGAAACGGGTTGGCCATCGATCGAAGGAGATCCCATGAGCCGTGAATCGTTCACCGACGACCTGTACCGGCTGACCAAGCTCAGCAACGACATCAGCGAGTACGAACGCACGTCGGGCTCGGACGACTTCTCGCAGACCGTGCGCGGCGCACTCCATGCGCAGCACACCGGCAACACGACTGAGGCGGGCTCCGGCTACCCCCGCCGCTACCCGAAGTAGGGGGACCCGATGGTGGCCGCGCGCAAGACCGCCAAGCCCGCGACGAAACAGTGCCCGCCGTGCAAGGGCACTGGCGAGGTCTCCCGCACCGTCCACGTCGGCCGCAAGCACCGCCCCGTCGGCCAACAGACCGGGATCTGCCTGGCTTGCCTCGGCTCCGGCGAAGCCTCCACCGACTGAACCCCGCCGGGGCTGGGCGGCCGGACTCGATCCCCGCCCCGCCCTGGTCCAACCCCGCAAAGGGAGGTGACGACATGAACCGCCAGATCCGCCCGGACGCCGTCCTCGTACAGGCCGTGATCGCCGGTGCCCTGTCCTTCGCCCACCTGCACGACCTCGCCCAAGCCGCCGGACAGACCGGCTGGAAAGCCTGGGCCTACCCCGTCTCCGTCGACCTGCTCTTGGTCGCCGCGTGGCGCCGACTCCGCACCGACGGCCCGTCCCGGCTGGCCTGGTGCTGGTTCCTGGTCGCCCTGGTCGCCTCGCTCGGCGCGAACGTCGCCACCGCCGGCTTCCTCGACCTGAACCACCCGCCCGCCCTGCTCCGCCTCGGCGTCGCCGGCTGGCCCGCGCTCGCCTTCCTCGGCGGCACCCTGCTCGCCCACAGCCCCACACCCCAACCGGCAACCGGCGACCACGACCACTCTGCGGATGCCCCTGAGCCGGCCACGGTGACGCGCGCCCCGGAGCCGGTCGCCGAACCCGAGCCGATCCCCGCCGCCGAACCGGTCCCGGCGCTGCCGGAAGCCCCCGCCGCTCCCGCTGTCCAGGCCCCGCCGGCGCTCGTGGCGCACGCCCGCCGGCTCGCCGACGACCACCAGGCGCGCACTGGCTCGCCGATCGACCTCGACACCCTGCGCGCCCGCCTCAACGTCCCACCCGCCATGGCCGACGCCATCGCCGCTCAACTCACCTGATTCAGAAAGGACTTGAAGCCATGGGTTTCCTCTTCCAGCGCCTCGTGCGCTACGGCCCCGTCGAGATCGGCCGCGCCCTCACCCGGGACGGCGAGAAGGGCTACATCGCCTCCTGCACCGCCGACCAGTGCGGCTGGTCGGCCGAGTACGTCAGCTACGGCGCGGTCTGCATCGCGGCCAAGGGCCACCGCTGCCAGATCAAGAGCAAGTACGAGAACCGAAGGAGCTAACGCCATGTCCGTGCCGCTGTGGTTCTTCATCGCCTGCCTGGCCGTGGTCGGCGTCAAGCTCATCCGCCCACCGCTCTGGCTCGTGCTCGTCCTGCTGATCGGCGGCTACATCCTCGCCGGCAGCCTCCTCGCCCCGACCATCGACCCGTTCGTCAAGTAACCATCTCCAGAGGGGAGTTGACCGATGCTCCGCCCCAAGATCCCGACCATGCCCATCCCGACCGGCCATGCGGCTCCGCCCGCCGTGGTCGAGCCGACTGCCGTAACTCCGGCTGCCCAGACCCCGCCGCCCGCCGCGCCGGCGCCGGCGCCGTCCCGACCGGTGGTCCAGCTCACCCCTGGCACCGTGATCGCCCTCGTCGGCGGCGGCACCGCCGTGGTCCTCGTCGTCGGCGCCGTCCTGGTCTCCATGCTCCTCGCGGTCGCCATCACCGGCGCCTCGGTCGCCGTGTGCGCCGTTGTCCTGCGCTCGCTGCTGGCCTCCGACGCAAACCGACGCTGACCGGCCCCCGGAGCGGCTTCGGTCGCCAAACTTCCGCCGCTCCGGGCGCCTTCCACCTTCCCGATCCACTGGACCCGAAAGGCAAGGCCCATCATGCCGAAGAACGCCCCGAACGCGCGCGTCTGCCGCGACTGCGACGGCTTCGCCTCCGCCAAGGTCACCCTCGGCGGACGCGACCGCCGAGGCCACCTGTGCACCATCACGACCCATTGCCCGGCCTGCCACGGCACCGGCACCGCGCCGGCTCGCCGGCCTCGCCTGACGGACTGGGCGGTCGCCGCATGAACGGCCCTCACGTCCTGGACCTGTTCTCCTGCGCCGGTGGCGCCGGCTGGGGATACCACCTCGCCGGGTTCGAGGTCGACGGCTGCGACATCGCCGACCGCCCGAACTACCCCTTCGACTACCACCGAGGCGACGCCCTCGAATACCTCGCCCACCTGATCTACACCGGCGACATCGAGCGGTACACCCTCGTGCACGCCTCCCCACCCTGCCAGGCTGGCTGTGCCCTGACCGTGGGCACTAATGCCTCCCAGGGCTGGGGTGGAACGCACGAAGACCTCGTAGCCCCAACTCGCGCCCTGCTCGATCGGTCCGGTCTGCCGTACGTGATCGAACAGCCCAACGGCAAAGCGAAGATCCGCAAAGACCTCACCCTGTGCGGGGAGATATTCGGGCTCGGTGTCCTGCGTCACCGCAACTTCGAGCTGGGCGGCTGGGGTGCCGTGCAACCGGCGCACCCCCGTCACCGCGGCTACGTGCGGGGACACCGCCACGGCGTCCGCCGCGAGGGCCCGTATGTGGCCGCGTACGGCAAGGGTGGCGGCAAGGCCACCGTCCCCGAGATGCAGCAGGCGATGGGCATCACGTGGACCGACGTGCATGAGGAACTGACCGAGTCCATTCCTCCGGCCTACACGCGGTGGATCGGCACTGCCTTCCTGACCGCCCGTCAGGAGGTGTTGGTGTGATCGACACCGCCACCCCGGCGGCCGGTCTGGATGCGGCCACCCTCGGCGACATGCTGCGGGTGGCCGGCTCGGCCGACTTCGACCGCTGGCAGGACCAGACCCGCCGAACCGGCGGCTGCTCCGACCCGATCCACCTCACCGGCTGGTCGATCACCAAAGACAAGGCCACTGGCGAGACGCTGCGGAACTACACCACCGACACCGAACCGGGCGGCCGGCTGCGCATCGCCTGCGGTAACCGCCGTGCCTCTCGCTGCCCGTCCTGCGCCTGGACGTACGCCGGCGACACCTTCCACCTCATCCGCGCCGGGCTCGTCGGCGACACCCGGCATGAGATCCCCGCCACGATTCGGCACCGGCCCCGCGTCTTCGCCACCCTCACCGCGCCGTCCTTCGGCCCCGTCCACAACCGCCCCACACACGGCGTCTGCCGCTGCGGCACTGCCCACCGCGACGACGACCCGGCGCTCGGCACACCGCTCGATCCCGACGCGTACGACTACGCCGGGGCAGTCCTGTTCAACAACCGGCAGGCGAGCTGTGGCACCGCTTCGTCAACCGGCTGCGCCGCGAGATCGCCGCCCAGGTCGGCATCACACAGAAAGTGTTCAAAGAGGTCGCCCGGTTGTCCTACGGCAAGGTCGCCGAGTTCCAAAAGCGCGGCGCCGTCCACTTCCACGCCGTGATCCGCCTTGACGGACCCGACGGCCCCGACACCGCACCGCCCTCCTGGGCGAGCACGGAACTGCTCACCCGTGCCATCCGCGCCGCCGCGGCGCATCCGTACGTCACTGCCGAGGTCCCCGCGCGGGCAGCCGCCGGCTTCCCCGACGGGTGGAAGCTGCGCTGGGGGCGACAGCTCGACATCCGGCCCATCAAGGCGTTCGGCGACGGCTCCGAGATCACCGAACAGGCCGTGGCCTCCTACGTCGCCAAGTACGCCACCAAAGCCGCCGAGAACACCGGTACCGTCGACCGGCGCATCGGCAACCGCGAGGCCATCGTCCTCCTTGGCTTGCCCGACCACCCCCGCCGCCTCATCGAAGCCTGCTTCGACCTCGACGCGGCCTACCCGGATCGCCGGCTGACCGCGTGGGCGCACATGCTCGGCTTCCGCGGTCATTTCAGCTCCAAGTCCCGCCGCTACTCCACCACTCTCAGCGTGTTGCGGCAGATCCGCGCCGACTACCGCGCCGCGCAGGAACGCGAAGCCCTCGGCCTCGACGGCCACGAGCCGGACACCGTGCTCGTCCTCGCCTCCTGGCAATACGCCGGCCACGGCCACACCCCCGGCGAATCCGCCCTCGCCGCATCCATCGCCCGAGATCTCCAACTCAACCGCGAAACCGCCCGCGAAGCCTTGGAAGGAGAACTGGTGTGAAGGACGAGCTGATGACAGTCGATGAGATCCGCGTTGAGCTCAAGGGCATCTCACGCCGTACGTTCTACCGCTGGCGCGAACTCGGGCAGGCTCCACAGGCCTTCAAGCTGCCTAATGGCGAACTGAGGGTGTGGCGGAGTGAATTCACGGCTTGGCTGAACAGTCGGGAAAGGGCGGCGGCATGAAGTCGCTCGACGTGAAGGTCTGGGGCGTACGGAAGAGGAACACCAAGAAGACGTCCTATGACGTCAGGTGGATTGTCGCCGGGAACGTGTTCTCGGAGCAGTTCCGCACCAAGGGACTTGCCGACAACTACCGTTCCAAGCTTCTCCGCGCCATGCGTGACGGCGAGGAATTCGACACGGTGGCCGGACTGCCGGATTCGATGGTCGAAAAGGCGCCCTCGATGACGTGGTACGCCTTCGCCTTGAAGTACCTCGCCATGAAGTGGCCGCACGCTGCGCCGACCACGCGCGACGGGATCAACGAGTCGCTGACCGCGGTGACCGTGGCGCTTCTCGACGACCGTCCGGGACGACCGGCCGACGAACTGCTGAGGAAGGCTCTCCGGAACTGGGCCTTCGTCCTGCCCGGTCCTGACGACCGCGAGTTGCCGACAGAGATCGCGAACACGCTGCACTGGGTGGCCAAAGCTTCGCGTCCGCTCTCGGACCTCGGCGACGCAGCGATCGGCAGGGTCGTGCTGGACTCGTTGAAGCTGAAGCTCGACGGGACGGCGGCGGCTGCGGAAACCGTGCGACGCAAGCGGCGGACGCTCGTCAACGCGATGCACTACGCGGTGGACCTCGGCGAATTCAAAGAGAATCCGATTACCTCGGTTCGCTGGAAGAAGCCGAAGGTTGTCAAGGAAGTTGACCCCCGCGTGGTCGCCAACCCCGAACAAGCTCGGGCCATGTTGGCCGCAGTCTCTTACATCGGCGGCTATGGCCGGGCGCGTGGTCGTCGACTTGTCGGCCTCTTTGCCTGCATGTACTACGGTGCATTCCGTCCGGCCGAAGCTGTTGGTCTCAAAGAGGCGGACCTGAAGTTGCCGGAAGGGGGCTGGGGGACGGCGCTGCTGAATAGCACTCGTCCGAGCGTCGGCAAGCGGTGGACCGACTCAGGCGAAACGCACGACGATCGCGGCCTGAAGAACCGGCCCGTGGAAGAGGTCCGGCCCGTGCCGATCCCACCCCATCTCGTCGCGATCCTGCGGGATCACATCGACACCTTCGGCGTAGCTGATGACGGACGCCTGTTCACCAACGAGCGCGGGGGAGTGGTCGGCTCCTCGACGTACTTCCGGGTGTGGCAGGAGGCTCGCGCGCTGGCGCTCCCGCCGGCCGTTTTGGCCTCGCCCCTCGCCGCCCGCCCGTACGACCTTCGGCACTCGGCGCTGTCGACGTGGCTCAACTCCGGCGTTGACGCGACCGAGGTAGCCGAGCGCGCGGGCAACAGCGTTGAGGTCCTGCTGAGCCGCTACGCCAAGTGCATCGACGGTCGGCAGGAGATCGCCAACCGCAAGATCGAAGAGCTGTTGCGCGAGTACGAGTGATCCCACATGTGCCGCGCTAGGCTTCAGGCCCCTGGATCCGTCCGGGGGCCTTCGCCGTTCCTGTGGCTGACCAGGGACGATGCATCAAGATCGTGTCCACGAATAGTCCACGGACCCCGACATAGGGCCGCTCAGGGCTGCATACGGCTGCACATACGCGAAGACCCCGTCCTCAGCAAAAGCGCTGATGGCGGGGTCTTTGGGCACCTCATAAAGGGTGCCCCCGGCAGGATTCGAACCTGCGCACACGGCTCCGGAGGCCGTTGCTCTATCCCCTGAGCTACGGGGGCGTGTCGGGCGCCTTGCTTGGCGGCGACGGGTAGAACCCTACCAGCTCGTCCGGGGTGTTCATGAACCGGTTTTCCGGCGGGTGTGGTCGCCCGCACGGGGTGGAAGTGGGCAAAACCCGGACGCGGTGGCCGGTCCGGACCTACTCTCAACTTGTGCCAGGCGCGTCGGGCCGGGTGCTTGTTGTGGACGACAACAAGGTCATCCGGCAGCTGATCAGGGTCAATCTCGAGCTGGAGGGCTTTGAGGTCGTGACCGCGGCCGATGGTGCCGAGTGTCTGGATGTCGTTGATCAGGTGCGTCCGGACGTCGTCACCCTCGATGTCGTCATGCCCCGCCTTGACGGGCTGCGCACCGCCGCGCGGCTCCGTGCCGATCCCCGAACCCGTGATCTGCCCCTCGCCATCGTCAGCGCCTGTACGCAGTACGAGGTCGACAGCGGCCTCGACGTCGGTGTCGACGCCTTCCTCGCCAAGCCCTTCGAACCTGCCGAACTCGTCAGCCTCGTACGCAAGCTGATCGAGCGGAAGCAGCGGGGAGAGGGCGAGGACGAGGAGGAGGGCGGTCCGTTGTTCGGGGGCGTCCTGGGGGCCGGGGCCAGAGCCAGTGCGGGGGACTCCCGGCGGGGTGGCGGCTGAGCGGTCGTGTGTGGGGCCGTCCCACCCCGCCGTCCACATCCCGGACCATCGGCCAAACCCGCTCGCTTACCCACCCCCCTTCTCCCATACGCTTGTCCCGTGACCCCCGTCGAGCTCTCCCGTACCGTGCTGCGCGCGGTGCGTCGTGCTGTCGACGAGGGGGAGCTGCGGGTGGCCGTGCCGGAGCGGGCGCTGGTGACCGTGCCCGGGCCCGGTGGGTGTGGGGACTACGCCACCAACATCGCGCTTCAGCTCGCCCGCCCGGCCGGGCGGACGCCCCGGCACGTCGCCGAGATTCTGCGGCCGCACCTCGTCGGGGTGGACGGGGTCACTGACGTCGTCGTCACCGGGCCCGGGTTCATCAATTTCAGTCTTCGCGCCACGGCGCCCACCGCACTCGTCGAGGAGATCCTGCGGCGCGGACCCCGGTACGGCTTCGCCGACGGGCCCACCGGGCAGGTCGTGCAGCTGCACTGCCCGCACGAGGTTCGCGCCGTCGTCGTCATGGACGTCGTCCGCCGGCTTCTGCGGTCGCAGGGTGCCCTCGTGCGGACCAGCTGTGAGGCCCCGCCCGAGCCGGAGTGGCAGGACGTGCTCGGCGTGCGCGTCGATGCCGCCGGCAGGCCCGACGCCCCGGCGCCGCTCGATATCAACGTACGGCCCGTTCCCGCATCCGCCGATCCGGTCCCGCTCGGCCGGGACGCCGCCCGCTGGGCGCTGCTCCACCCGGCCGCCCACGACCGGCCCCGCATCACCGACGAGCACCTCGTCCAGCGCGAGGCCAACCCCCTCTTCCGCGTCCGCTACGCCCACGCCCGCACCCGCGCGCTCACACGCAACGCCGCCGACCTCGGCTTCACCGCGGCACCGGGGCCCACCGACGCCGACGCCCACCCCCACCCCCATACGGCCACGCGCAACGCCGACGACCCTGCCCTCACCGCGGCACCGGGGCCCACCGACGCCGCCGGGGCCCACGCCCACCCCCGCACGGCCACGGGTGGCGCCGGCGACCCTGCCCTCACCGCGGCACCGGGGCCCACCGACGCCGCCGAAGCCCACGCCCGAACCCATACGGCCACGCGCAACGCCTCCGACCCCGGCCTCACCACCGCGCCAGGCCCCACCCACCTCCCCAAGGCCCACCCCCTCGTCGCAGCTCTCGCCGATCACCCCCGGATCCTCGCCGTCTCCGCCGCCCGGCACGCCCCCGACCGTCTCGCCCGGCACCTCGTCACCGTCGCCGATGCTGCCCTCGCCTTTCTGCCCGCCGTGCTGCCGCGCGGTGCGGAGAAACCCTCGGCCGCCCACCGTGCCCGGCTCGCTCTTGCCGAAGCCGCCGGGGCGGTGCTGGCCGGTGGCCTGTCCCTGCTCGGCATCGACGCACCCGAACACCTCTGAGGAAGCCACAAGAGTCATGAGCCGTTCCGCACACCCCGCCGGGCCCCGTCACGCCGATGTTCTGCCCGAGGGCCACTACTCCGCCCCGCCGGCCGATCTGAACGCCCTCGACCCCAAGGTGTGGGCCCAGACCGTCACCCGTAACCAGGACGGCGTGGTCACCGTCGGCGGTGTCGACGTGCAGACGCTCGCTGAACAGCACGGCACCCCCGCCTACGTCGTCGACGAGGCCGACTTCCGGGCCCGCGCCCGCGCCTGGCGTACCGCCTTCGGGACCGACGCCGATGTCTTCTACGCGGGCAAGGCCTTCCTCTCCCGCGCCGTCGTCCGGTGGCTGCACGAGGAGGGGCTCAATCTGGACGTGTGCTCCGGGGGCGAGCTCGCCACCGCCCTGTCCGCCGGTATGCCCGCCGACCGCATCGCCTTCCACGGCAACAACAAGTCGGTCGCGGAGATCACCCGGGCCATCGAGAGCGGCGTAGGACGGATCGTCCTCGACTCCTTCCAGGAGATCGTCCGCGTCGCTCACATCGCCCGGGAACTCGGCAAGCGGCAGCGCGTGCAGATCCGTATCACCGTCGGGGTCGAGGCCCACACGCACGAGTTCATCGCCACCGCCCACGAGGACCAGAAGTTCGGCATTCCGCTGGCCGGCGGGCAGGCCGCGGAAGCCGTGCGCCGTGCGCTCCAGCTCGACTCGCTCGAACTCATCGGCATCCACTCCCACATCGGGTCGCAGATCTTCGACATGTCCGGGTTCGAGGTGGCGGCCCATCGCGTCGTCGGGCTGCTCAAGGACATCCGTGACGAGCACGGCGTCGAGCTGCCCGAGATCGACCTCGGCGGCGGGCTCGGTATCGCGTACACGAGTGACGACGACCCCAGCGAGCCGCACGAGATCGCCAAGGCGCTCACCGAGATCGTCACGCGCGAGTGCGAGGCCGCCAAGCTGCGCACCCCGCGCATCTCCGTCGAGCCGGGCCGCGCCATCGTCGGGCCCACCGCCTTCACGCTCTATGAAGTAGGCACCATCAAGCCGCTCGACGGACTGCGTACCTACGTCTCCGTCGATGGCGGCATGTCCGACAACATTCGTACGGCGTTGTACGACGCGGAGTACAGCGTCGCCCTGGTCTCCCGGACCTCCGACGCCGGGCCCATGCTCGCCCGGGTCGTCGGCAAGCACTGCGAGAGCGGGGACATCGTCGTGCGGGACGCGTTCCTGCCCGCCGATCTGGCACCGGGCGACCTGATCGCCGTACCGGCGACCGGTGCCTACTGCCGGTCCATGGCCAGCAATTACAACCACGTGCTGCGGCCGCCCGTCGTGGCCGTGCAGGACGGCGAGGCGCGGGTGATCGTCCGCCGGGAGACGGAGGAGGACCTCCTGCGTCTCGACGTCGGCTGACCCCTGAAGACCGTGGTGGAAGATCTTCTGCCTTCCCCCGCCAACATACTGAAATAGTCGTCTCACGATCCGGACCGGGGATAGAAACTCCGGTCCGGTGAGTGAGACTGGTCCAACCGTAGAAGGTAAAGGAAACGAGGTCGGATGATGCGTACGCGTCCGCTGAAGGTGGCGCTGCTGGGCTGTGGAGTGGTCGGCTCAGAGGTGGCGCGCATCATGACGACGCACGCCGACGACCTCGCCGCCCGCATCGGCGCCCCCGTGGAGCTCGCCGGCGTGGCCGTGCGGCGGCCCGACAAGGTGCGGGAGGGCATCCCGCGCGGGCTCATCACCACCGACGCCACCGCGCTCGTCAAACGCGGGGACATCGACGTCGTCGTCGAGGTCATCGGCGGGATCGAGCCGGCCCGCTCCCTCATCACCACCGCCTTCGAGCACGGCGCCTCCGTCGTCTCCGCCAACAAGGCCCTCCTCGCCCAGGACGGGGCCGACCTGCACGCCGCGGCCGTGGCCCACGGCAAGGACCTCTACTACGAGGCCGCCGTCGCCGGTGCCATCCCGCTGATCCGCCCGCTGCGCGAGTCCCTCGCCGGCGACAAGGTCAACCGCGTGCTCGGCATCGTCAACGGCACGACGAACTTCATCCTCGACAAGATGGACTCGACCGGGGCCGGGTACCAGGAGGCCCTCGACGAGGCCACGGCCCTTGGGTACGCGGAAGCCGACCCCACCGCCGACGTCGAAGGCTTCGACGCCGCCGCCAAGGCCGCCATCCTCGCCGGAATCGCCTTCCACACGCGCGTGCGCCTCGACGACGTCTACCGCGAGGGCATGACCGAGGTGACCGCGGCCGACTTCGCCTCCGCCAAGGAGATGGGCTGCACCATCAAGCTGCTCGCCATCTGCGAGCGGGCCGAGGACGGTCGGTCGGTCACCGCGCGCGTGCATCCCGCGATGATCCCGCTCACGCACCCGCTCGCCTCCGTGCGCGGCGCGTACAACGCCGTCTTCGTCGAGTCGGACGCCTCCGGCCAGCTCATGTTCTACGGCCCCGGCGCGGGCGGCTCCCCGACCGCCTCCGCCGTCCTCGGCGACCTCGTCGCCGTCTGCCGCAACCGGCTCAGCGGCACCACCGGACCCGGCGAGTCCGCGTACGCCGCCCTGCCCGTCTCCGGCATGGGCGATGTCGTCACGCGCTACCACATCAGCCTCGACGTCGCCGACAAACCGGGAGTTCTCGCCCAGGTGGCGACGGTCTTCGCCGAGCACGGTGTCTCGATCGATACCGTTCGCCAGCAGGGGAAGGACGGCGAGGCGTCCCTCGTCGTCGTGACCCACCGTGCGTCCGACGCGGCCCTCGGCGGCACCGTCGAGGCGTTGCGCAAGCTCGACACCGTGCGCGGTGTCGCCAGCATCATGCGGGTTGAAGGAGAGTAACCAGCAATGACCCACCAGTGGCGCGGAATCATCGAGGAGTACCGGGACCGTCTCCCGGTATCCGACACCACGCCGGTCGTGACGCTCCGCGAGGGCGGCACGCCGCTCGTGCCCGCGCAGGTGCTCTCCGAGCGCACGGGCTGCGAGGTCCACCTGAAGGTGGAGGGCGCCAACCCCACCGGCTCCTTCAAGGACCGCGGTATGACCATGGCCATCACGCGGGCCAAGGAGGAGGGTGCGAAGGCGGTCATCTGCGCCTCCACCGGCAACACGTCGGCCTCCGCCGCCGCCTATGCCGTACGCGCGGGAATGGTTTCGGCCGTTCTCGTGCCGCAGGGCAAGATCGCGCTCGGCAAGATGGGCCAGGCGCTGGTGCACGGCGCGAAGATCCTCCAGGTCGACGGAAACTTCGACGACTGCCTCGACCTCGCCCGCGCGCTCAGCGACAACTACCCCGTGGCGCTGGTCAATTCGGTCAACCCGGTACGTATCGAGGGCCAGAAGACGGCCGCGTTCGAGATCGTGGACATGCTCGGCGACGCCCCCGACATCCACGTCCTGCCGGTCGGGAACGCGGGCAACATCACCGCGTACTGGAAGGGCTACACGGAGTACGCCGCCGACGGTGTCTCGAAGCGGACCCCGCGCATGTGGGGCTTCCAGGCGTCCGGCTCCGCGCCCATCGTGCGCGGTGAGGTCGTCAAGGACCCGTCGACGATCGCCACCGCGATCCGGATCGGCAACCCCGCCTCGTGGCAGTACGCGCTCGCGGCGCGGGACGAGTCCGGCGGCCTCATCGACGAGGTGACGGACCGTGAGATCCTGCGCGCCTACCGGCTGTTGGCCGCCCAGGAGGGCGTCTTCGTGGAGCCCGCGTCCGCCGCGTCCGTCGCCGGTCTGCTGAAGGCCGCCGAGCTGGGCTTGGTCGACCCGGGCCAGACGATCGTGTGCACCGTGACCGGCAACGGTCTGAAGGACCCCGACTGGGCCGTCGCGGGCGCCCCGCAGCCCGTCACCGTCCCCGTCGACGCGGCCACGGCGGCCGAGCGGCTGGGCCTGGCCTGATCAGCGGCACGGGGGGTGCACAGGGGGCTTACGACACGCATCGTGCGCCTCCTGTGCGCCCTATGTCGCCACTGAACCTTCCTTCGATAGGCTGTACCGAACCCGCCCGCCGCATATGCCCGAGCATCCGGCGGGGCGCCGCGCCGTCTCCACGGCCCGAGGGTCCTCACGTACGTATCGAATGTCTTCGACAATCACGCAGCTCAAGGAGAGTCATCGAGCGATGGCCGGTCCAGCCTTCCGCGCCGCCGCCGTCCGGGTGCGCGTCCCCGCCACCAGCGCCAACCTCGGCCCGGGCTTCGACGCCCTCGGCCTGTCGCTGGGGCTGTACGACGACGTGGTCGTCCGGGTGGCCGACTCCGGGCTGCACATCGACATCGCGGGCGAGGGCAGCGAGACGCTCCCGCGTGACGAGAAGCACCTGCTCGTGCGGTCCCTGCGCACCGCCTTCGACCTGCTCGGCGGACAGCCGCGCGGTCTTGAGATCGTCTGCGCCAACCGCATCCCGCACGGCCGCGGCCTCGGTTCCTCCTCCGCCGCCATCTGCGCCGGCATCGTCGCCGCGCGTGCCGTGACCATAGGCGGTGAGTCCCGGCTCGACGACGCCGCGCTGCTGGAGCTCGCCACCGAGATCGAGGGCCACCCCGACAATGTCGCGGCCTGTCTGCTCGGCGGTTTCACGCTCTCCTGGATGGAGTCCGGGGCCGCCCGGGCAATCAGGATGGATCCCGCCGATTCCATCGTTCCGGTGGTTTTCGTGCCCGGGAAGCCGGTCCTCACCGAGACCGCGCGCGGCCTTCTGCCGCGCACCGTGCCGCATGTCGACGCCGCCACCAACGCGGGCCGTGCCGCCCTGCTCGTCGAGGCCCTCACCCGGCGCCCCGAGCTGCTGCTGCCCGCCACCGAGGACCGTCTGCACCAGGAGTACCGCGCCCCGGCCATGCCGGAGAGCGCCGCACTGGTGGAGCGGCTGCGGGCCGACGGGATCCCCGCGGTGATCTCCGGAGCGGGACCGACCGTGCTGGCGCTGGCCGATGACGACAGCGCCGACAAGGTGGCTGATCTGGCAGGCGAGGGCTGGGCCGCCAACCGGCTTGAGCTCGACGCCCAGGGAGCGAGCGTGCTGCCGCTTGCTCCCTGACACACGGTTGCCGGATTTCGAGAGGGGGAATGTTTGTTGGATCCGGTAGTGTTAACCTCAAGTCTGCACCCGACCCCACCATGGCGAGGTGCTTTGTGTCCCCGTCCGGGACAGACATTCTTCCGGGAGCCTCCCAAGCCGCACTGTGTTCCGTACGACGTACGCGGGCAGTACCTCGTACGCGGGCGCTGAGCGACTCGCCGGGCACGCTCCGGAACCGGTGCGACCAAGCCACGTGACACGGACACTCGTCACGGCTTTGGGAAGCGCCATCACCGATATCTCTTCCGCCGCTTTGGGCGGACCACCGCCCCGGCCGGTCCACGACAAGGACCGAAGCCGGACAGCACAACCGGTCGCCGAGCCAGACAGGCCGACGTCCGCTCCAGGGAAGGACCCTTCGTGAGCGACACCACCGATCTGATGGGCGCACGTGTCGAGGAGACCGCTGCCGCGCCCGCCACGGACGCCTCCGCGCCTGCCACCGGTGCCGGCTCCCGGCGGCGCCGCGGTACCGGCCTTGAGGGCATGGTGCTGGCCGAGCTGCAGCAGGTCGCATCCGGCCTCGGCATCAGGGGCACCGCGCGTATGCGCAAGAGCCAGCTGATCGAGGTCATCAAGGAAGCGCAGGCGGGAGGAGGCGCCGCGGCCCCCAAGGCCGACGCCACCGAGACCAAGCCGAAGCGCCGGGCCACCTCCAAGGCCCGTACCGGCGAGGAGGCGCCCGCCAAGAAGGCGGAGAAGGCCGAGGCGCCCGCCGAGAAGGCCGTGGCGCAGCAGCAGATCGAGATCCCCGGCCAGCCGGCCGGCGGCCCCTCCCGCGGGAGCGCTGCCGAGGCCGAGCGTGGGGCGGACGCCCCCGCCGAGCGCCGTCGCCGCCGTGCCACCGCCGAGGCCGGTGCCCCCGCGGCCACCGCGACGGAGACGATCGCCGCCGAGGCCCAGAGCGAGCCGAAGGCCGAGACGCCGGCGCAGCCGCAGGGCGACGCCGGTGAGGGCGGCGAGGGCCGCCGCCGTGACCGCCGTGAGCGCGGCCGGGACCGTGACCGCGGTGAGCGCGGTGACCGTGACCGCGGCGACCGTCGCAAGGGCGACGACCAGCAGGGCGGCCGTCAGGACCGCCAGCAGGGCCAGCAGCAGGGCGGCGGCCGCCAGGACCGCCAGCGCGACAACGCCCCGCAGGACGACGACGACTTCGAGGGCGGCCGCCGGGGCCGTCGCGGGCGTTACCGCGACCGCCGTGGCCGTCGTGGCCGCGACGAGATGGGCGGCGCGGAGCCGCAGATCAACGAGGACGACGTCCTGATCCCCGTCGCGGGCATCCTCGACATCCTCGACAACTACGCCTTCATCCGTACGTCGGGCTACCTCCCGGGCCCCAACGACGTGTACGTCTCCCTCGCCCAGGTCCGCAAGAACGGCCTGCGCAAGGGTGACCATGTCACCGGTGCCGTGCGTCAGCCGAAGGAAGGCGAGCGCCGCGAGAAGTTCAACGCGCTGGTGCGTCTTGACTCCGTCAACGGCATGGCGCCCGAACACGGCCGCGGTCGCCCGGAGTTCAACAAGCTGACGCCGCTGTACCCGCAGGACCGGCTCCGTCTGGAGACCGACCCGGGCGTGCTGACCACCCGCATCATCGACCTCGTGTCGCCGATCGGTAAGGGCCAGCGCGGTCTGATCGTGGCCCCGCCGAAGACCGGCAAGACCATGATCATGCAGGCGATCGCCAACGCGATCACGCACAACAACCCCGAGTGCCACCTGATGGTCGTCCTGGTCGACGAGCGTCCGGAAGAGGTCACCGACATGCAGCGGTCGGTCAAGGGCGAGGTCATCTCCTCGACCTTCGACCGCCCGGCCGAGGACCACACCACGGTCGCCGAGCTCGCCATCGAGCGTGCGAAGCGGCTTGTGGAGCTCGGTCACGACGTGGTGGTCCTGCTGGACTCCATCACGCGTCTGGGCCGTGCGTACAACCTCGCCGCGCCTGCCTCCGGCCGCATCCTGTCCGGTGGTGTCGACTCGACGGCCCTGTACCCGCCGAAGCGCTTCTTCGGTGCGGCCCGCAACATCGAGGACGGCGGCTCGCTGACCATCCTCGCCACCGCCCTGGTGGACACCGGGTCCCGCATGGACGAGGTCATCTTCGAGGAGTTCAAGGGCACCGGCAACGCCGAGCTGAAGCTCGACCGGAAGCTCGCGGACAAGCGGATCTTCCCGGCGGTGGACGTCGACGCGTCCGGTACCCGTAAGGAAGAGATCCTCCTCGCTCCCGACGAGCTCGCCATCGTCTGGAAGCTGCGCCGGGTGCTGCACGCCCTCGACCAGCAGCAGGCGGTGGAGCTGCTCCTCGACAAGATGAAGCAGACGAAGTCGAACGCCGAGTTCCTGATGCAGATCCAGAAGACGACGCCGACGCCGGGCAACGGCGACTAGTCGTCCGGTCGTTCACGAAGAGGGCCGCCCTTGGTTCAAGGGTGGCCCTCTTCGCCGTCTTCCGGCCGGGGTACGATCGCGCTCTTCGAACTTGTGATCCCTAGGGGGACATTCGTGGGTACAGCCATGTCCGGGGGCGGGCGGCACAGACGTCGGCTGCGGATTGCCCTGCCCTTCGCGGCGGCCGGTGTCGCCGCTGCTGTCGCCGCCGCGCTGCTGAGCTCGTCCGCGGGCGCCGCCTCCGCGCAGCCGAACCCGCCGGCCATGTCGAGCGTCGGCTCTGCCACGCCCGCCGAGCTGGAGCAGCGCGTCCTGGGGGCCGCCGCGAATGAGGACACCGCCGGCGTCTCGTCCGCCAAGTCGTCGTACAGCAGCTCCTCCACGGTCGACGCGAAGATCATCGGTGGCACCACGACCACCATCACGAACGCGCCGTGGATGGCCCAGCTCTGGTACCAGGACGAGGCGAACGGCGTCTCCTTCTTCTGCGGCGGCGCGGTCGTCTCGCCGACGAAGATCCTCACCGCCGCGCACTGCGTCAAGGGCTACAACTGGAAGGCGTACGGGGCCGTCGTCACCGGCACGTCTCAGCTGGCCGATGTGGAAAACGGCACCGAAACCGCGGTCCAGCGCCAGTGGAACCACCCCTCCTACAGCTCGCGGACCCTCGACAACGACATCGCGGTCCTCACCCTGGCCAACCCCGTCAAGGCGACCCCGATCCGGATGGCGACGTCCACCGAGACCGCCGCCTACACGGCCGGTACCAGCGCCAAGGTCTACGGCTGGGGCCGCACCAGCTCCACCAGCCAGGACATCTCCCCGACGCTGAAGACGGCCACCCTGCCGATCCAGTCCGACACCACCTGCGCCGGCTACTACGGCGCGGACTTCGTCAAGGGCGACATGGTCTGCGCGGGCAAACCCGCCGGCGGCAGCGACAGCGGCACCACCTCCGCCTGCAACGGCGACTCCGGCGGCCCGCTCGTCGTGGGCAACCGCATCGTGGGCGTGGTCTCCTGGGGCGTGCTGGACTGTGTCGCCAAGGGCGCCTACAGCGTCTTCGCCAAGGTCAAGACGTACGTCGGCGCGACCTACCCGCGCGTGGACGACACCAACCTGAACGGGGACCACAAGGCCGACCTGTGGGTGCGCAACGCCTCCACCAAGACCGGCTACGAGAAGGACTCCCAGGGCACCTCCTTCGGCGCGCGTGAGTCCTGGGGCAACTGGGGCGCCTACAACGTCGTCCTGCAGAACGACCTGAACCGGGACGGCTACCAGGACCTGCTGGTCCGCCGCAGCTCCGACGGTGACGTCTTCTGGAAGCACTGGGTGCCCGCGAGCGGCTCCTGGGCCACCACGAAGGTCGCCGACAACTGGAAGACCCGCACCCGCATCGTCACCCCCGGCGATGTCACCGGCGACTACCTGCCCGACCTGCTGTCCGTGGACTCCGCCGGGAAGCTCTGGCTCTACCCGGGCAAGGGCGACGGCACCTTCGCGACCCGCGTCCAGGTCGGTACGGGCACCGGCTGGAGCCAGTACAACGTCCTCGTCGGGCACGGTGACTTCAACGGTGACGGCAAGGCCGACCTGATCGCCCGCACGCGCAGCAACGGCTATGTCTACCTGTACAGGGGCACCGGCTCGGCCTCCGCGCCGTTCGCCTCCCGGGTCAAGGTGCGCACCTGGAGCAGCGCGACGTACGACAAGGTCGCCACGGTCGGCGACGTCTCCGGTGACGGCAGGGCCGACGTCCTGGCCCGCACCCCCGGCGGCACGCTCTACCTGTACAAGGGCACCGGCAAGGCGACCAGCGAGATCTTTGCCACAAGGATCTCCGTCGGTACCGATTTCAAGCAGTACGACATCTTCGGCTGAAACCGCAGGTGAGAGGCGTACGCCCGGAATAGTCCCCTTACACGCTGTGGCCACCCATACACAGGGTGGCCACAGCGCGTTGTGCAACCCTTTGCCGAGTTTCGCCGTCTGACCAGGCGGAGCGACGATGGTGCGGTACGGGTCTTTCCGACCACGCCTGGCCCTGAAAGCAGGGGGTAACCGACCGGACGAGAACCGAGGAGCACATGTCAGCCGAGAGCACGCCGGAGTCCGGCATACCGGATGACGCCGGCACCGCCGGCCCGCGCCACCGCGCCAAGGGCCGTCGCCGCAAGCCCCGCGACAAGCGCCGCAAGGGCATGGTGGTCATGGCCTGGACCGCCGCCGGGATCGTCGTCCTGGGCGGTACCGGAGCCGGCTACCTGTACTTCAAGCTCAACGGCAACATCAACAGCGTCGACATCGACCAGGCCCTCGGCACCGACCGCCCGGACAAGGCCGACAACGGCTCCGAGAACATCCTCGTCCTCGGCTCCGACACCCGCTCCGGCAGCAACCAGGCGCTCGGCGGCGGCGCCGACGACGGCAGCGCCCGCTCGGACACCGCGATGATCGTGCACGTCTACAAGGGCCACAAGAAGGCCAGCGTGGTCTCCATCCCGCGCGACACCCTCATCGACCGCCCCCAGTGCACCGACACCGACGGCAACACCCATGACGCCGCGAGCGGCGTGATGTTCAACTCGGCGTACACCACCGGCGGCGCGGCCTGCGCGGTGAAGACCGTCGAGTCGATGACCGATCTGCGCATGGACCACTACCTGGAGCTCGACTTCAGCGGCTTCCAGAAGCTGGTCGACGACCTCGGCGGCGTCAAGATCACCACGACCGAGGACATCAGCGACTCCGACAGCCGTCTGAACCTGAAGGCCGGCACCCACACGCTCACCGGCAAGCAGGCGCTCGGCCTGGTGCGCACCCGGCACGGCGTCGGCGACGGCTCCGACCTCGGCCGTATCCAGCTCCAGCAGGCCTTCATCAAGGCGCTGATCGACCAGGTCAAGAACGTCGGCCTGTTCGGCAACCCGAAGAAGCTCTACGACCTGGCCGACACCGCGACCAAGACCGTCACCACCGACTCCGACCTGGGCTCGGTCAACAAGCTCATGTCCTTCGCCAACGGCTTGAAGGGCATCAGCTCCTCGAACATGACGATGGTCACGATGCCGGTCCAGTACGACCCGGCCAACGCCAACCGGGTCCTGGTGGAGGAAGCCAAGGCCAAGATGGTCTGGAAGGCCCTGAAGAACGACCGGGCGATCCCGAAGGCGGCCACCGAGGGAACGGCCACGGGCCAGGCGAAGGGCGTCGTCCGCTCCAGTTAGGGACGCCGGGAATAGATCACGGCGACCCCCCGTTTTGGGGGATGGCCCCAGTCCTGGCAGACTGGTACGTCGGCTCCGGTTCACGCTTCCGCATCCCGCGGCTGCGACCCGGCGCCCTCCCGAAACTAGGAGACACCTTGAAGCGCGACATCCACCCCGAGTACGTCGAGACGCAGGTCAGCTGCACCTGTGGCGCGTCGTTCAGCACCCGTAGCACGATCTCCAGCGGCACCATCCGCGCCGAGGTCTGCTCCGAGTGCCACCCGTTCTACACGGGCAAGCAGAAGATCCTCGACACCGGTGGCCGTGTGGCCCGCTTCGAGGCCCGCTTCGGCAAGGCTGCCGGCTCCAAGAAGTAGCGAGCCCCATTTCGCCGGTCCATGGCCGCGCCCTCCACAGGCGTGCCGGGACCGGCGTTTTTGGTCGCCCGCCCTTCACCCACGTACGTACAGGAGCCCTGAGATGTTCGAGGCCGTCGAGGAACTCGTCGCCGAGCACGCCGACCTGGAGAAGAAGCTCGCCGACCCGTCGGTCCACTCCGACCAGGCCAACGCGCGCAAGCTGAACAAGCGCTACGCCGAGCTCACCCCGATCGTCGCCACGTACCGCTCCTGGAAGCAGACCGGCGACGACAGCGAGACCGCGCGCGAACTGGCCGCCGACGACCCGGAGTTCGCCGCCGAGGTCAAGGTGCTGGACAAGCAGCGCGAGCAGCTGACGGAGAAGCTGCGGCTGCTGCTGGTCCCGCGTGACCCGAGTGACGACAAGGACGTCATTCTGGAGATCAAGGCGGGTGCCGGCGGTGACGAGTCCGCGCTCTTCGCGGGCGATCTGCTGCGCATGTACCTGCGCTACGCCGAGCGCGTCGGCTGGAAGACCGAGATCATCGACGCCACCGAGTCCGAGCTCGGCGGCTACAAGGACGTCCAGGTCGCCGTGAAGACCAAGGGCGGCCAGGGCGCCACGGAGCCCGGGCAGGGCGTGTGGGCACGGCTGAAGTACGAGGGCGGTGTGCACCGTGTGCAGCGGGTGCCGGCGACCGAGTCCCAGGGCCGTATCCACACCTCCGCGGCCGGTGTGCTGGTCACGCCGGAGGCCGAGGAGGTCGACGTCGAGATCAACCCCAACGACCTCCGCATCGACGTCTACCGCTCCTCCGGCCCTGGCGGACAGTCCGTCAACACCACGGACTCCGCCGTGCGCATCACGCACATCCCCACCGGAGTGGTCGCTTCCTGCCAGAACGAGAAGAGCCAGCTGCAGAACAAGGAGCAGGCACTGCGTATCCTGCGCTCCAGGCTGCTCGCCGCGGCGCAGGAGGAGGCGGAGAAGGAAGCCGCCGACGCCCGTCGCAGCCAGGTCCGCACCGTCGACCGCTCCGAGAAGATCCGTACGTACAACTTCCCGGAGAATCGCATCTCGGACCATCGCGTCGGCTTCAAGGCGTACAACCTGGACCAGGTCCTGGACGGCGACCTCGACGCGGTGATCCAGGCCTGCGTCGACGCGGACTCGGCCGCCAAGCTCGCAGCCGCGTAAGGCACGGAGACTTGAGTACCGGAGGACGAGCGTGAACCTGCTGCTCGCGGAGGTGGCGCAGGCCACCCAGCGGCTGGCCGACGCCGGCGTGCCCTCGCCGCGCAACGACGCGGAGGAGCTCGCCGCGTTCGTGCACGGCGTGAAGCGGGGCGAGCTGCACTCGGTGCGGGACGCCGACTTCGACGCCCGGTACTGGGAGGTCATCGCCCGCCGTGAGCAGCGTGAGCCGCTCCAGCACATCACCGGCCGCGCGTTCTTCCGGTACCTGGAACTCCAGGTCGGGCCCGGTGTCTTCGTGCCCCGCCCCGAGACCGAGTCGGTCGTCGGCTGGGCCATAGACGCCGTACGCGCCATGGACGTCGTAGAGCCGCTCATCGTCGACCTGTGCACGGGCTCGGGCGCCATCGCGCTCGCCCTCGCCCAGGAGGTCCCGCGTTCGCGGGTGCACGCGGTGGAGCTGTCCGAGGACGCCCTGCGGTGGACCCGCAAGAACGTGGAGGGGTCCAGGGTCGACCTGCGTCAGGGCAACGCCCTCGACGCCTTCCCCGACCTCGACGGCCAGGTCGACCTGGTCATCTCCAATCCGCCGTACATCCCGCTCACGGAGTGGGAGTACGTCGCTCCCGAGGCGCGGGACTACGATCCCGAACTCGCCCTGTTCTCAGGGGAGGACGGCCTCGACCTCATCCGCGGCCTGGAGCGCACCGCACACCGTCTCCTGCGCCCCGGCGGTGTCGTCGTCATCGAGCACGCCGACACCCAGGGCGGCCAGGTGCCGTGGATCTTCACCGAGGAGCGGGGCTGGGCCGACGCGGCCGACCACCCGGACCTCAACAACCGCCCCCGGTTCGCCACGGCCCGCAAGGCGCTGCCGTGAGCACCCCGAAGTCCTTTCAGAAGTACGTGTACGAGGAGGCCCGCTGATATGGCACGGCGATACGACACCAACGACGCGACCGACCGCACGACCGGTCTGCGTGAGGCCGCGTCCGCCGTCCGCCGTGGCGAGCTCGTGGTCCTCCCGACCGACACGGTGTACGGCATCGGCGCCGACGCGTTCTCCAAGGAGGCCGTGGGCGATCTGCTGGACGCCAAGGGCCGCGGCCGCAATATGCCCACCCCTGTCCTCATCGGCTCCCCGAACACCCTGCACGGTCTGGTCACCGACTTCTCCGAGCTGGCCTGGGAGCTGGTCGACGCGTTCTGGCCGGGCGCGCTGACGCTGGTCGCCAAGCACCAGCCGTCCCTCCAGTGGGACCTGGGCGACACCCGGGGCACGGTCGCCGTGCGCATGCCGCTGCACCCGGTGGCGCTGGAGCTGCTGACCGATGTCGGCCCGATGGCGGTGTCCTCGGCGAACCTGACCGGGCACCCGGCGCCGGAGGACTGCGACGCGGCCCAGGGCATGCTCGGCGACTCCGTCTCCGTGTACCTGGACGGCGGTCCCACGCCCGGCAACGTCCCGTCGTCGATCGTCGACGTGACGCGCGAGGTCCCGCTGCTGCTGCGCGAGGGCGCGATCTCGGCGGACGAGCTGCGCAAGGTCGTACCCGACCTTGAGGTGGCGAATTGACAGCCCCTGACGCGGGGCGTGGCATAGGCAACGGGGAAGAGACCACCACCTTCGGACTCCCGAGGGACAGCTTCCGCATCCTCCACGTCAGCACCGGCAACGTGTGCCGCTCGCCGATCACCGAGCGGCTGACCCGTCATGCCCTCGCGGACCGGCTCGGCGACCCGCTGTGGGGCGGGCTGATCGTGGAGAGCGCGGGCACATGGGGCCATGAGGGGGCGCCCATGGAGGCCAACGCGGAGACGGTCCTGGCCGACTTCGGCGCCGACCCTTCCGGGTTCGTGGGCCGGGAGCTCCTCGACGACCATGTGATCCGCGCGGACCTGGTCCTGACCGCGACCCGCGACCACCGCGCCCAGGTGGTCTCGATGGGCCACTCGGCGGGCCTGCGCACCTTCACCCTCAAGGAGTTCACCCGTCTGGTGCGGGCCATAGACCCGGCGACGCTGCCCCCGCTGGAGGACGGCGTGGTGGAACGAGCCCGCGCGCTGGTCCGCGCGGCGGCCGCGCTACGCGGGTGGCTCCTCGCACCGACGGCGGAGGCGGACGAGGTCTTCGACCCCTACGGCGCCCCGCTGCCGTTCTTCCGCTCGATCGGGGACGAGATACACGAGGCCCTGGATCCCGTGGTGACGGCGCTGACCGGAGTACCGGCCCGGACGTAAGCGAGCGGGCGGTGAACACCGGGCCTACATTGGTGCTACGTCATCGTCGACGCCCCGGAGCCCACCATGTCGGTCACCCCTGTCCTTGAGGCCGATGTCCTGCGTCGGCAGGATCCCGAGATTGCGGAGATCCTGCTCGGTGAACGGGAGCGACAGGCGAGCACCCTGCAGATGATCGCCGCCGAGAACTTCACCTCCCCTGCAGTGCTGGCCGCGCTCGGCTCACCGCTCGCCAACAAGTACGCCGAGGGCTATCCCGGCGCCCGGCACCACGGCGGCTGCGAGATCGTCGACGTCGCCGAGCGGATCGCCGTGGACCGGGCCAAGGCGCTGTTCGGCGCCGAGCACGCCAACGTGCAGTCCCACTCCGGCTCTTCGGCCGTCCTCGCCGCGTACGCCGCCCTGCTGCGCCCCGGTGACACCGTCCTCGCCCTCGGCCTGCCCTACGGCGGCCATCTCACCCACGGTTCGCCCGCCAACTTCTCCGGCCGCTGGTTCGACTTCGTGCCGTACGGTGTGGACGCGGAGACCGGGCTCCTCGACCACGACCAGGTGCGGACGCTGGCGCGCAATCACCGGCCCAAGGCGATCGTGTGCGGGTCCATCGCCTACCCCCGGCACATCGACTACGCCTTCTTCCGCGAGGTCGCCGACGAGGTCGGCGCCTATCTCATCGCCGACGCCGCCCACCCCATCGGTCTCGTCGCCGGGGGAGCGGCGCCCAATCCGGTGCCGTACGCCGACATCGTGTGCGCCACCACCCACAAGGTGCTGCGCGGTCCGCGCGGCGGCATGATCCTGTGCGGCGCGGAGCTCGCCGAGCGGGTGGACCGGGCCGTGTTCCCCTTCACCCAGGGCGGCGCGCAGATGCACACCATCGCCGCCAAGGCCGTCGCGTTCGGCGAGGCGGCAACACCGGCCTTCACCGCGTACGTCCATCAGGTGGTCGCCAACGCGCGCGTGCTGGCCGCCGGCCTGGCCGCCGAGGGCCTGGTCGTCACCACCGGTGGCACCGACACCCACCTGATCACCGCCGACCCCGCCCCGCTCGGCGTCGACGGCCGCACCGGCCGCGGCCTGCTCGCCGCCGCCGGGATCGTCCTGGACTGCTGCGCCCTGCCGTACGGCGACGCCCGCGGCCTGCGCCTGGGCACGGCGGCGCTGACCACCCAGGGCATGGGGGAGGAGGAGATGGCTCACATCGCCGTCCTCATGGCGGGGGTGCTGCGCGGTGAGGCCGACGCCGTGCGCGCCCGTGCAGAAGTACGGGAGCTCACCAGGGGATTTCCGCCGTATCCCGGCTGAGCCGGGGTAGACGCACTCGCGTGCACAGCCACACGTGCAACCATCGTCGCTACCCGGAAGTCCCCAACCATATGCGCGCATCGCTAGGGTGTGGGGCTGAGATGGCCAGCGAGACCTGTGGGGAAGCCCGTGCGTGAATACCTGCTGACGCTCTGCATCACGGCCGCGGTGACGTACCTGCTCACAGGGCCGGTGCGGAAGTTCGCGATCGTGGCCGGGGCGATGCCGGAGATCCGGGCACGTGACGTGCACCGGGAGCCCACTCCGCGCCTCGGCGGTATCGCCATGTTCTTCGGGCTGTGCGCGGGCCTGCTGGTCGCCGACCATCTCGCGAACCTCAGCACGGTCTTCGAGAACTCCAACGAGCCGCGCGCCCTGCTCTCGGGCGCCGCGCTGATCTGGCTGATCGGTGTCCTGGACGACAAGTTCGAGATCGACGCCCTGATCAAGCTGGGCGGCCAGATGATCGCCGCCGGCGTCATGGTCATGCAGGGTCTGACGATCCTGTGGCTGCCGATCCCGGGCGTCGGCTCGGTCGCGCTGACCCAGTGGCAGGGCACCCTGCTCACCGTCGCGCTGGTCGTCATCACCATCAACGCCGTGAACTTCGTCGACGGCCTGGACGGTCTCGCGGCCGGCATGGTGTGCATCGCGGCGGCCGCGTTCTTCCTCTACGCCTACCGGGTCTGGGTGTCGTACGGCATCGAGGCCGCCGCCCCGGCCACGCTGTTCTCCGCGATCCTGATGGGCATGTGCCTGGGCTTCCTGCCGCACAACATGCACCCGGCGCGGATCTTCATGGGCGACTCCGGGTCGATGCTGATCGGCCTGGTGCTCGCCGCGGGTGCGATCTCCATCACGGGACAGGTCGACCCGGACGCGCTGAAGCTGTTCGCGGGCTCCGAGAAGGCGGCCGTGCACCAGACGGTGCCGGTCTACATCCCGCTGCTGCTGCCGCTGACCATCATCGCGATCCCGGCCGCCGACCTGGTGCTGGCGATCGTCCGGCGCACCTGGCGGGGCCAGTCCCCGTTCGCGGCGGACCGCGGGCATCTGCACCACCGGCTGCTGGAGATCGGCCACTCGCACAGCCGGGCCGTCCTGATCATGTACTTCTGGTCGGCGCTGATCGCGTTCGGGGCCCTGGCCTACTCGGTGAACTCGGCGTCCATGTGGATCGTGCTGGGCGTGGTGTTCCTCAGCGCCATCGGCCTGGTTCTGCTCCTGCTCCCGCGGTTCACCCCGCGCGCTCCTCGCTGGGCGCAGGCCTTCGTGCCGCCCCGCTACCGGCGTGGCGTCGCCGTAGCGGAACCGGCGGCGGCCACTCCGCAGACCGTGACGGACGCGACGGAGGAGCCGCGTGCTCCGGTGGCCGCCGGGGTGTCCCGGGTCAATGGGGCTACCGCTCTCGGGGCCCGGTCGCGCTTCTTGGAGCGGCGGAAGGCCGGCTCGTCGCGCTGACCGACAAGGTAAGAATCTGACTAGAGCATTGCCAAATCGTGGGGGAATGAAGCGGTGCAATACCAGACAAAGAGGCGCCGTTCCTGCACATACGCGCGCTGTCACTCTCATGTGTGACACCGGGCACACCCCGCAGGTAAAGACCTCATCAAATAGTTTGTGATACGGTTCACGAGAACCCCGGATGGAGCCGAAGGGCCGTAGTACGACGGTCCATCGGAGTGAGGTTCCCTCTCAGCCCGGGACTACGCTCGTCCATGACGACACCCCTGCCCCCTGTGAAAGCGGAGTTGCCGCCATGCCGTCCAATGACGCCCGGAATCTTCTGCAGATCGCTGTGCCCACAGCGGCTGCCGGCGCGATTGTCGTCGCCGTCAGCGCTGCGGTGGCCGGCGGCAAGGGCGCTCTCGGTGCGGCGGTCGGCACTCTGCTGGCAATCCTGTTCATGGGAATCGGCCTCTACGTTCTGCAGTGGACGGCAAAAACGCTCCCGCAGCTGTTCCAGGCCATGGGGTTGATGCTCTATGTCGCTCAGCTCCTGCTGCTTCTGATCTTCGTCGCCCTCTTCCAGGACACGTCTCTCTTCCATGCGAAGGCGTTCGCGATCGCGCTCGTCGTCGCGACCGTCGTGTGGATGGCCGCGCAGGCACGCGCGCACATGAAGGCCAAGATCTTCTACGTCGACCCGGACTCCTCGAAGAGTGAGAAGAACGAGAAGACGGGCCCGTCGTCGTGAGAGGTAGGGGCGCGATAAAGGCCGGGGGGAACTCCTGCTATCGTCCGGTGCCAACTGCGGCATCGCGGGCGCGGGCATCTGAGCTGACGCCTGCTCGATCGCGAGGCTTGATGCCCCAGAGCCGCCCTCACATCCGTAACACCAGTCCGGTGCCGACCCGCGGCTGCGCGCCGCGCCGACACAACGAGGTTGCCGTACCCATGCGTCACGCCGAAGGAGCCCGTGGTGAGTGCTGACCAGACCCAGCTCGCCTTTGACTGGAGCTGTCGGATCATGTCCGACAACGGGTGTGGTTTTCCGGCTCCGGGCCTGCAGTCGTTCCTCTTCCAGCCGATCGCAACGGTCGGGGGGTTCGAGTTCAACAAGGTGATGCTGCTCGCGCTCATCACCACGCTTCTTGTCGTCAGCTTCTTCTGGGCCGCTTTCGGCAAGGCCAAGGTTGTTCCGGGCAAACTGCAGATGGTCGGCGAAGCCGGTTACGACTTCGTGCGCCGCGGCATCGTCTACGAGACCCTCGGCAAGAAGGAGGGCGAGAAGTACGTCCCCCTGATGGTCTCGCTGTTCTTCTTCATCTGGATCATGAATATCTGGTCCGTGATTCCGCTGGCCCAGTTCCCGGTGTCGTCGATCATCGCGTACCCGATCGTGCTGGCGGCCGTCGTCTACATCGTGTGGATGTCGCTGACCTTCAAGAAGCACGGATTCGTCGGCGGACTCAAGAACCTCACCGGCTACGACAAGTCGCTCGGCGCGGTCCTGCCGCTCGTCGTCGTCATCGAGTTCTTCTCCAACGTCCTGGTCCGCCCGTTCACGCACGCGGTGCGACTGTTCGCGAACATGTTCGCCGGTCACCTGATGCTGGTCATGTTCACCGTCGCCTCCTGGTACCTGCTGAACAGCTGGATGATCCCGGCGGCCGGCGTCTCCTTCGTGATGACCATCATCATGATCCTCTTCGAGCTTTTCGTGCAGGCGGTCCAGGCGTACGTCTTCGTGCTCCTTGCCTGCTCGTACATTCAGGGCGCTCTCGCCGAGCACCACTGAGCCCCGCCCCACCCACCCCCTGATCGTCCGGTGACCAACTCCCACCGGTCCGTAAAGAGAAGGAAGAATCAGCATGGCTGCCACTGAGACCCTCGCTGCCGTCACCGGTTCGCTCGGCTCCATCGGCTACGGCCTGGCCGCGATCGGCCCCGGCGTCGGCGTCGGCATCATCTTCGGCAACGGCACCCAGGCCCTCGCCCGTCAGCCCGAGGCTGCCGGCCTGATCCGCGCCAACCAGATCCTGGGCTTCGCCTTCTGTGAGGCTCTCGCCCTCATCGGCATCGTTATGCCGTTCGTGTTCGGTAAGTGATCAACCCTTACTGACACGAATCGACGAAAGGCACTGATGTGATCGCCAACCTGGTACAGCTGGCGGCCGAGGAGGAGCAGAGCCCGCTCGTCCCGCCCGGCCCCGAGCTGCTCGTCGGCACCATCGCCTTCGCCATCGTGTTCTTCTTCTTCTGGAAGAAGCTGCTTCCGAACATCAACAAGGTTCTGGAGGAGCGCCGCGCGGCGATCGAAGGCGGTATCGAAGAGGCCGAGGCCATGAAGGTCGAGGCCCAGAGCGTCCTTGAGCAGTACAAGGCACAGCTCCAAGAGGCCCGGCACGAGGCCGCGCGTCTGCGCCAGGAGGCGCAGGAGCAGGGTGCCGCTCTCATCGCCGAGATGCGTGCGGAAGGCCAGCGGCAGCGCGAGGAGATCGTCGCCGCGGGTCACTCCCAGATCGACGCCGACCGCAAGGCCGCCGCGTCCGCGCTGCGCCAGGACGTCGGCAAGCTCGCCACCGACCTGGCCGGCAAGCTCGTCGGCGAGTCCCTTGAGGACCACGCCCGCCAGAGCCGTGTCATCGACCGCTTCCTCGACGAACTTGAGGAGAAGGCCGAGGCGACCCGATGACGGGTATGCACGGAGCGAGCCGCGAGGCCCTGGCAGCCGCACGTGAGCGTCTCGACGCGCTGACGGACAACACGTCCGTGGACGCGGCGCAGCTCGCCGGCGAGCTGGCGGCCGTCACCGCGCTGCTCGACCGCGAGGTGTCGCTGCGTCGGGTCCTGACCGACCCGGCGCAGGCCGGTGAGGCCAAGGCCGAGCTGGCCCAGCGGCTGCTCGGCGGCCAGGTCGGCGGCGAGACCGTCGACCTGCTGGCCGGTCTGGTGCGCTCCCGCTGGTCGCAGACCCGCGACCTGGTGGACGCGCTGGAGCAGCTGGCGGACACCGCCGACCTCACCGCCGCGCAGCGGGCGGGCACGCTCGACAACGTCGAGGACGAGCTCTTCCGGTTCGGCCGGATCGTCACCTCGAACACCGAGCTGCGTGCCGCGCTGACCAACCGCTCCGCCACCAAGGCGGCCAAGGGCGAGCTGCTGCGCAGCCTGCTCGGCGGTCGGGCCGATGCGGCCACCGAGCGTCTGGTGACGCGCCTTGTGACCGCGCCGCGTGGACGTAGCCTGGAGTCGGGCCTTGAGTCCCTGTCCAAGCTCGCAGCCGAGCGCCGGGACCGCATGGTCGCCGTGGTCACCTCCGCGGTGCCGCTGAGCGACGGCCAGAAGCAGCGCCTCGGCGCCGCGCTGGCGAAGCTCTACGGCCGTCAGATGCACCTGAACCTCGACGTGGACCCCGAGGTCCTCGGCGGGATCCGGGTGCAGGTCGGTGACGAGGTCATCAACGGCTCCCTCGCCGACCGCATCGAGGACGCCGGCCGCCGCATGGCGAGCTAGCAGCAACTTCATAAGCAGTACGTACTTACGACGGCCCTGGTTGGGCCGTACATGAAGAATCCTGGGGGTCGCCCCCAGACCCCCAAGTGAAACTTCGGGCCCAACAAGGAGAGCAGGGAACCCAGATGGCGGAGCTCACGATCCGGCCGGAGGAGATCCGGGACGCGCTGGAGACGTTTGTCCAGTCGTACAAGCCGGACGCGGCCTCGCGCGAGGAGGTCGGTACGGTCACCCTTGCCGGCGACGGCATCGCGAAGGTCGAGGGTCTTCCCTCGGCCATGGCCAACGAACTGCTGAAGTTCGAGGACGGCACCCTCGGCCTCGCGCTCAACCTGGAAGAGCGCGAGATCGGCGCCATCGTCCTCGGTGAGTTCAGCGGCATCGAGGAGGGACAGCCGGTCACGCGTACCGGTGAGGTTCTCTCCGTGGCCGTCGGCGAGGGCTACCTCGGCCGTGTCGTCGACCCCCTCGGCACCCCGATCGACGGCCTCGGCGAGGTCGAGACGTCCGGTCGCCGCGCCCTGGAGCTGCAGGCCCCCACGGTCATGCAGCGCAAGTCGGTGCACGAGCCGATGGAGACCGGCTACAAGGCCGTCGACGCGATGACCCCGATCGGCCGTGGCCAGCGTCAGCTGGTCATCGGTGACCGCCAGACCGGCAAGACCGCCCTGGCCGTCGACACGATCATCAACCAGCGCGACAACTGGCGCACCGGCGACCCGAACAAGCAGGTCCGCTGCATCTACGTCGCCATCGGCCAGAAGGGCTCGACGATCGCGTCGGTCCGCCGCGCGCTGGAGGAGAACGGCGCGCTGGAGTACACGACCATCGTCGCCGCCCCGGCGTCCGACCCGGCCGGCTTCAAGTACCTGGCGCCGTACACCGGTTCGGCCATCGGTCAGCAGTGGATGTACGAGGGCAAGCACGTCCTCATCATCTTCGACGACCTGTCGAAGCAGGCCGACGCCTACCGCGCCGTGTCGCTGCTGCTGCGCCGCCCGCCGGGCCGTGAGGCCTACCCGGGTGACGTCTTCTACCTGCACTCCCGTCTGCTGGAGCGCTGCGCGAAGCTCTCCGACGACATGGGCGCCGGTTCGATGACGGGCCTCCCGATCGTCGAGACCAAGGCCAACGACGTCTCGGCGTTCATCCCGACCAACGTCATCTCCATCACCGACGGCCAGTGCTTCCTGGAGTCGGACCTGTTCAACGCCGGTCAGCGCCCCGCGCTGAACGTCGGTATCTCCGTCTCCCGAGTCGGTGGTTCCGCGCAGCACAAGGCGATGAAGCAGGTTTCCGGCCGTCTGCGTGTCGACCTCGCCCAGTTCCGTGAGCTGGAGGCGTTCGCCGCCTTCGGTTCCGACCTGGACGCCGCGTCGAAGGCGCAGCTGGAGCGCGGTCAGCGCATGGTCGAGCTGCTCAAGCAGGCTCAGTACCAGCCGATGTCCACCGAGGACCAGGTCGTCTCCGTCTGGGCCGGTACCACCGGCAAGATGGACGACGTGCCGGTCGTCGACGTCCGCCGCTTCGAGAAGGAGCTGCTGGAGTACCTGCACCGCAAGGAGCAGGGCCTCATGACCTCCATCAAGGAGGGCGGCAAGATGTCGGACGACACCCTCACCGCTGTTGCCGACGCGATCGCCGACTTCAAGAAGCAGTTCGAGACCTCGGACGGCAGGCTTCTCGGCGAGGACGCTCCGGCCGCCGCCAAGTGACGTAAGGAAGGGACCTGACTCATGGGAGCCCAGCTCCGGGTCTACAAGCGTCGCATCCGATCCGTCACCGCGACCAAGAAGATCACCAAGGCGATGGAGATGATCGCCGCCTCGCGCGTCGTCAAGGCGCAGCGCAAGGTGGCGGCGTCCACGCCGTACGCGCAGGAACTGACCCGCGCGGTCACGGCGGTCGGCACGGGGTCGAACACCAAGCACCCGCTGACCACGCAGGCCGAGACGGTCACCCGGTCCGCGGTACTGCTGCTGACCAGCGACCGTGGCCTCGCCGGTGCCTTCAACTCCAACGCCATCAAGGCGGCGGAGCAGCTGACCGAGCGCCTTGAGCGCGAGGGCAAGCAGGTCGACACGTACATCGTCGGACGGCGCGGGCTCGCCCACTACAACTTCCGTGAGCGCAAGGTCTCGGAGTCGTGGACGGGCTTCACCGACGAGCCGACGTACGCGGACGCCAAGAAGGTCGCGGCACCGCTCATCGAGGCCATCGAGAAGGACACGGCCGACGGCGGCGTGGACGAGCTCCACATCGTCTTCACCGAGTTCGTCTCGATGATGACGCAGACGGCGCTCGGCGACCGTCTGCTGCCCCTCAGCCTCGAAGAGGTCGCGAAGGAGGCGGCGCCGAAGGGCGAGATCCTTCCGCTGTACGACTTCGAGCCCTCGGCGGAGGACGTCCTCGACGCCCTGCTGCCGCGCTATGTGGAGAGCCGTATCTACAACGCGCTCCTCCAGTCGGCCGCCTCCAAGCACGCCGCCACGCGGCGCGCGATGAAGTCGGCCACCGACAACGCCGGAGATCTCATCGAGAACCTCTCCCGGCTTGCCAACGCGGCCCGCCAGGCCGAAATCACCCAGGAAATCAGCGAGATCGTCGGTGGCTCTGCAGCACTGGCCGACGCGACCGCGGGGAGTGACAGGTAATGACGACGACAGTTGAGACGGCCGCTGCCACGGGCCGCGTCGCCCGGGTCATCGGCCCGGTCGTCGACGTGGAGTTCCCCGTCGACGCAATGCCCGAGATCTACAACGCCCTTCACGTCGAGGTGGCCGACCCGGCCAACGCCGGCGAGAAGAAGACCCTGACCCTGGAGGTCGCCCAGCACCTGGGTGACGGCCTGGTCCGGACGATCTCCATGCAGCCCACCGACGGCCTGGTCCGCCAGTCCGCGGTCACCGACACCGGCGCGGGCATCACCGTCCCGGTCGGTGACTTTACCAAGGGCAAGGTGTTCAACACCCTCGGTGAGGTGCTGAACGTCGACGAGTCCTACGACGGCGAGCGCTGGTCCATCCACCGCAAGGCGCCGAACTTCGACGAGCTTGAGTCGAAGACCGAGATGTTCGAGACCGGCGTCAAGGTCATCGACCTGCTGACCCCGTACGTCAAGGGCGGCAAGATCGGTCTGTTCGGGGGTGCCGGCGTCGGCAAGACGGTGCTCATCCAGGAGATGATCTACCGCGTCGCCAACAACCACGACGGTGTGTCGGTGTTCGCCGGTGTCGGTGAGCGCACCCGTGAGGGCAACGACCTCATCGACGAGATGAGCGAGTCGGGCGTCATCGACAAGACCGCGCTGGTCTTCGGTCAGATGGACGAGCCCCCGGGCACCCGTCTGCGCGTGGCCCTGGCCGGTCTGACCATGGCGGAGTACTTCCGCGATGTGCAGAAGCAGGACGTGCTGTTCTTCATCGACAACATCTTCCGCTTCACCCAGGCCGGTTCCGAGGTGTCGACCCTGCTCGGCCGGATGCCCTCCGCGGTGGGTTACCAGCCGAACCTGGCCGACGAGATGGGTCTCCTCCAGGAGCGCATCACCTCGACCCGTGGTCACTCGATCACCTCGATGCAGGCGATCTACGTCCCCGCGGACGACCTGACCGACCCGGCCCCGGCCACCACCTTCGCCCACCTCGACGCGACGACGGTTCTGTCCCGTCCGATCTCCGAGAAGGGCATCTACCCGGCCGTGGACCCGCTGGACTCCACGTCCCGCATCCTGGACCCGCGCTACATCGCGCAGGACCACTACGACGCCGCCATGCGCGTCAAGACGATCCTTCAGAAGTACAAGGACCTCCAGGACATCATCGCGATCCTCGGTATCGACGAGCTGGGCGAGGAGGACAAGCTCGTTGTCCACCGTGCCCGTCGCGTGGAGCGCTTCCTGTCCCAGAACACCCACGTCGCCAAGCAGTTCACCGGCGTGGACGGTTCGGACGTGTCCCTCGACGAGTCGATCGCGGCGTTCAACGCGATCTGCGACGGCGAGTACGACCACTTCCCGGAGCAGGCGTTCTTCATGTGCGGTGGTCTCGACGACCTGAAGAAGGCCGCCAAGGAGCTGGGCGTCTCCTGAGCCTCGTGCTCATGAGGAGGGGGCGGGGCACGTCCCGCCCCCTCCTTCACGCCCACGCTGCATTGCCTGGGGGCCAACCCCCAGACCCCCGGCCGAGTCCTGGGGCGGGGCCCGACACTTTGGTGCTCGGCGCCCCACTAGACTTGTACCTAACACCCGGCAGTAGAGCCGGGTGGTGACCCGAGGAGCCACCTTGGCTGCTGAGCTGCACGTCGCGCTGGTCGCGGCCGACCGAGAGGTCTGGTCCGGCGAGGCCACCCTGGTCGTCGCGCGCACCACGTCCGGCGACATCGGCGTCATGCCCGGTCACCAGCCGCTGCTCGGTGTGCTGGAGTCGGGCCCGGTGACCATCCGTACGAGTGAAGGCAAGACGGTCGTCGCCGCGGTGCACGGCGGTTTTATCTCGTTCGCGGACAACAAGCTGTCGCTGCTGGCCGAGATCGCCGAGCTGTCGGACGAGATCGACGTCCAGCGCGCGGAGCGCGAGCTGGAGCGCGCGAAGGCGGAAGGTGACGCCGCCGCCGAGCGGCGCGCCGATGTCCGCCTGCGTGCCGCGGCGGCCCGCTGAACCACCAGCGGGATCGCGCCACGCGATGACGTCACTCAGCCGCGGCTGGGACCGGAGCGATCCGGTGCCGGTCGCGGCTGAGGCAGATATGGCTGTTTTTTCCGTTCCGTTACCTGATCTGAAGGTACCTAGGAGACGAGGAGGTCGGTGTCGATGGTCCTCGCTCTGACTGTGTGCGGAATCGTCGTAGCCCTCGTGGTGCTGGGGCTGTTCGTCTTCGGGCTGCGCCGCAGACTCATCCAGCGCTCCGGCGGCACCTTCGACTGCAGTCTGCGCTGGGACACCCCGGAGAAGACCGACACCAGCGGCAAGGGCTGGAGCTACGGCGTCGCCCGCTACAACGGCGACCGCATCGAGTGGTACCGCGTCTTCTCCTACGCCTATCGCCCGCGCCGCGTCCTGGAGCGCGCCGCGATCGAGGTCGCGGGACGCCGGCTGCCCGAGGGCGAGGAGGAGCTGGCGCTGCTCTCCGACGCCGTCATCCTCACCTGTCTGCACCGGGGCACGCGTCTGGAACTCGCCATGAGCGAAGACGCGCTGACCGGTTTTCTCGCGTGGCTTGAGGCAGCCCCGCCCGGTCAGCGCGTCAATGTCGCGTAGCTGATCTTTTAGTTCAGGCCGGTGTTGATCGCGCTCACCAGCTCACCGTTGCTGGTGTCGCCGCTGAACTCCCAGAAGAACGCGCCGCCCAGGCCCTGGTTCTTGGCCCAGCTCATCTTGGTGGCGATCGTCGCGGGAGTGTCGTACGACCACCAGTTGGTGCCGCAGTGGGCGTACGCGGTGCCGCCGACCGTGCCGGTGGCCGGGCAGGAGTTCTTGAGCACCTTGTAGTCCTCGATGCCCGCCTCGTAGGTGCCGGTCGCCGGGCCGGTGGCCGTGCCGCCGGGGGCGGACTGGGTGACGCCGGTCCAGCCGCGGCCGTAGAAGCCGATGCCGAGCAGGAGCTTGGCGGCCGGGACGCCCTTGGCCTTGAGCTTGGCGATGGCGTCGGCGGAGTTGAAGCCCGCCTTCGGGATGCCGGAGTACGAGGTGAGCGGGGAGTGCGGGGCGGTGGGGCCGGTCTTGTCCCAGGCGCCGAAGTAGTCGTACGTCATCACGTTGTACCAGTCGAGGTACTGTGCGGCGCCGCCGTAGTCGGCCGCGTCGATCTTGCCGCCGCTGGAGGCGTCCGCGGTGATCGCCGCCGTGATCAGGTAGTTGGAGCCGAACTCGGCACGAAGGGCCTGAGAGAGGTTCTTGAAGGCCGCCGGGCCCGAGGTGTCACAGGTGAGACCGCAGGCGTTCGGGTACTCCCAGTCGATGTCGATGCCGTCGAAGACATCGGCCCAGCGCGGGTCCTCCACGACCGCCTTGCAGGAGGCGGCGAAGGCGGCAGGGTTGGCCGCGGCCTGGCCGAAGCCGCCGGAGTAGGTCCAGCCGCCGAACGAGTACAGCACCTTGATGTTCGGGTACTTGGCCTTCAGCTGACGCAGCTGGTTGAAGTTGCCGCGCAGGGGCTGGTCCCAGGTGTCGGCGACGCCGCTGACGGACTGGTCGGCGGTGTAGGCCTTGTCGTAGGCGGCGTAGGTGTCGTCGACCGTGCACTGGCCGTTCTTGACGTTGCCGAACGCGTAGTTGATGTGGGTGATCTTCGATGCCGAGCCGGAGGTCACCAGGTTCTTGACGTTGTAGTTGCGACCGTAGACGCCCCACTCGGTGAAGTAGCCGAGGTTGACCTTGGAGCCTGGCTGAGGGCCTGGGTCGGTGGAGCCGCCGGTGGTGCGGACCGCGACGGAGCCGCTGACCGGGCCG
Organism: Streptomyces sp. P17; assembly: GCF_032436805.1. Lineage (NCBI taxonomy): Bacteria > Bacillati > Actinomycetota > Actinomycetes > Kitasatosporales > Streptomycetaceae > Streptomyces > Streptomyces sp. P17. The sequence continues at coordinate 60,022 of NZ_JAVRBF010000043.1, forward strand.
GTCTGGTCGGCGGTGTCCCGGGCCTGCACGGTGTACGAGTAGTCGGTGCCGGCGGTCAGACCGCTGTCCGTGTACGTCGTACCGGTGACGGTGGCGACCTTGGTGCCGCCGCGCAGGACGTCGTAGTTCTTGATGCCCTTGTCGTCGGTGGCCGCGCTCCAGGCGAGCTTCACCGAGGTGTTGGTGATGTCGGAGGCGGTCGGGGTGCCCGGCGCGGAGGGTGCCGCGTCGCCGGGGACGGTGCCGCCGCCGTCACAACTGCCGCCGTTGAGCTTGCAGTTGGCCGGGGAGCCGGAGCCGGTGCCGTTGAAGCCGAAGGAGACGGAGGCGCCGGGGGCGAGGGTGCCGTTCCAGGACTTGTTCTTGGCGGTCCAGTGGGTGCCGGAGGAGGTGACGTCGGCGTCCCAGGCGGAGCCGACCGAGGTGCCGGAGGGGAAGTCCCACTCGACGGTCCAGGAGGTGATGGTCGTGGTGCCGGTGTTCTTCACCGTCCACTTGCCCTCGAAGCCGGTGCCCCAGTCCTGGGGCTTGGAGTAGGTGGCGGTGGCCTCGGTGGCCGCCTGCGCGGGGCTGGCGAGCCCGACCAGGCCGGCGAAGGGGAGCAACAGGGTCGCGAACCCTGCCGCGGCTCTGTGTCTGAAGCGCATGCTGCGCCTCCCTGTCTGGGTTAGGGGTGAATGGGCGCGCTGAGCCTTCACGCCCACAGTGCCGCGAGAATAGAAAGGTCTGGACCACAGGTCAATAGGTCCAGACCAGTTCGCGACAGACGTCCTTACATCCCCAACTCCTGGGCCAGAACCGCCGCTTGCACCCGGCTGCGCAGCTCGAGCTTCCCCAGCAACCGGCTGACGTGCGTCTTCACCGTCGCCTCCGCCATGTCGAGCCGGTGCGCGATGTCCGCGTTGGACAGGCCCTCGCCCAGACACGACAGCACCTCGCGCTCACGCCGGGTCAGCGATTCGAGCACGGCCGGATCGGCCTTCGACTCCCGTACGGGTTTGGCGGCGAACTCGGCGATCAGCCGCCGGGTGACCGCGGGGGCGACGATCCCCTCACCGCGCGCGACCGTCCGTACGGCCTCCAGCAGATCGCGGGCGTCGGTGTTCTTCAGCAGAAACCCGGACGCCCCGGCCCTGAGCGCCCCGAAGACATACTCGTCGAGGTCGAAGGTGGTCAGCACGAGCACATCCGCGAGCCCCTCCTCGACGACCTTCCGCGTCGCCGACACCCCGTCAAGACGCGGCATCTGTACGTCCATCAGCACCAGGTCGGGCCGTAGCTCCCGGGCCAGTTCCACCGCCTGCTCACCGTCCGCCGCCTCGCCGACCACCTCGATGTCGGGCGCGCTGCGCAGAATGAGGACCAGCCCCGCACGGACGGCGGACTGGTCCTCGGCGACGAGGACGCGGATCATGCTGGGTCTCCTTGCGCGATGTCGGTCACTGGAAGCGTGGCGTGCACGGCCCAGATCTTGCCGTCCGGAGAGTCCTCGGGCGCCGCCTCGAAGCTGCCCCTGAGCAGCGCGGCGCGTTCCCGCATCCCGACCAGACCGGCGCCGGACCCGGGGGCGCGCGGTCCGTCGCGGTCGCCGTAGGGGCTGGTGACCCGGACGTCGAGGACGCCGTCGCGCCGGGCGAGGGTCACCGTGACCCGGCCGGGGGAGGCGTGCTTGAGGGCGTTGGTGAGGGACTCCTGGACGATGCGGTAGGCGGCGAGTTCGACGGGGGCGGGAAGTTTCGCATGCTCGGCGTCGAGGGTGACGTCCAGGCCGTTGGTGCGGGCGCCCTCCACGAGCGCGCCGAGTCCGTCGAGCGTGGGGGCCGCCGCCGGCTCCAGGTCGCCGCTGCTGTCGCGCAGGATGCCGATGAGCCGGCGCATCTCGGCGAGCCCCTCGACGCTGTTCTCGCGGATGACTTCGAGGGCGTCCCTGGAGGTCTTCGGGTCGTCGAGGGAGAGCGCGGCGGTGGAGTGGATGGCGATGGCGGACAGATGGTTGGCGACCATGTCGTGCAGTTCGCGGGCCATCCGGGCGCGTTCGGCGGTGACCGCCTGAGCGCGGTCCATCTCGGCGAGCAGCGCGGTCTGTTCGGCACGCAGACGGGCGGCCTCGGCGGCCTCGCGGTGGTTGCGGACGATCCAGCCGGTGCAGGCGGGCCCGAGCGCGATCGCCCCGACGCCGACGCCGATCAGCATCGCCTCCGGGACCTGCCAGACCGCCCACGGCACCACCACCCCGGCCACCGTGAGCAGCCCGGTGATCCAGGGGATGCGCCGGGCGGCGGCGGGGCTGCCGTACAGGACGGCCGCGTAGACGAGGTCCGTGAACATCACGATCGTGATGACGTTGCCCCGGGTGACGGTGTCGAGGGCCAGCGCGAGCATGCCGATGAACAGTCCGGTGCGCGGCAGCGTCCGGCGCAGCAGCTCGCAGCCCGCCGTGACCGTGAGCGGGACCAGCGCCGCCCAGTCGGGTGACCACAGGACGAGTGCGTCCTCGGTGCGCCTGGGGAAGAGCTGCAGGGCCCACAGCAGCACACCGCCAAGCAGCCCGGACAGCGCGACGTACACGTCGAACCGGTGCGGGCGGGGGAGCGGGACGGCCATCACTCCATCCAACACGGCACGCGCCGCGCCTGCCTCATTCCTCGGAAAGGTCCCGGGCTGCATCTTTCGATGTACCGCCGGTTCGTCATCGCCGACGACGAAAGCGGCGTCCCGCGCCGGGAGCCTGGAAGGTGACCGAGAGGAGCGTGTCGTGATCGTCGGACTGATCATCGCCTGTGAGGTCGGCTTCTGGGTGCTGCTGGCGCTGGGCCTGGCCGTCCGCTATCTGCTGAACTGGCGCAGGACCAGCGTGGTGCTGCTGCTGTGCGAGCCGGTGCTGGAGCTGGTCCTGTTCGTCGCCACGGCGATCGACCTGAGAAACGGCGCGGAACCGAGCTGGGAGCACGGACTGGCGGCGCTCTACATCGGCTACACCGTCGCGTTCGGCCACTACACGATCCGCTGGCTCGACGGCCACGCAGCCCACCGCCTGGCCGGCGCCCCGCGCCCGCCGAAGCCGCCGCGCTACGGCCGGGGCCGCGCCCGCCATGAGGCGAAGCTGTGGCTGCGCGCGGTGTTCGGGGGAGCGGTGGCCCTGGCCCTGCTCCAGTCCGCGGTCTGGTACGTCGGCGACGAGGGAGACGTCAGCTCCCTGCGCTCCTTCCAGTGGGTGGCGCTCCGCACCATCGGCATCTACGGCCTGATCGCCCTCTCCTGCACGGTCTGGCCCCGCAAGGAGCCCGCGTCAGCGCTCCCCGCCCGGAACCCAGAGCACGTCACCGACGCCGATGTTGGCGGTCCGCGCCAGAATGAAGAGCAGGTCCGATAGCCGGTTGAGGTAGGTCGCGGTGAGCGGGTTCATACCGCCATCTTTTCCTTGGGCCCCATGGACCTCCATCGCGGCCCACGTCGAGCGCTCTGCCCGGCGTACGACCGTGCAGGCCTGGTGGAGCAGGGCCGCGCCCGGGGTGCCGCCCGGGAGGATGAAGGACCGCAGCTTCTCCAGCCGCTCGTTGAAGCGGTCGCAGTCCGCCTCCAGCTTGTCGATGTAGAACTGCTCGACCCTCAGCGGCGGGAACTCCGGCTTCTCCACCACCGGCGTCGACAGGTCCGCGCCCACGTCGAACAAGTCGTTCTGCACACGGGTGAGGACCTTCACGACCTCCTCGTCGAGGCCGCCCAGCGCGATCGCCGTACCGATCACGGCGTTCGCCTCATTGGCGTCGGCATAGGCCGAGATCCGCAGATCGGTCTTGGCGACCCGGCTCATGTCGCCGAGGGCGGTGGTGCCCTGGTCGCCGGTCCTGGTGTAGATACGCGTCAGATTGACCATGGGGCCAGCCTAGTTTCAGGCGCTCAACTACGCCGTACGGGGCGTGGAATGACCCGTGCCGGTGTGATGTCCGTCAGATGAGACGTGACTCGCGTTACTAACCGGTCACACACCGCCTCACGCCCGCTAGGGTCCGGCCGAGAGGCAACGTAAACAGCGTGTAATGGGGAGTCGCACAGTGGCACGGAAGCTTGCCGTCATCGGCGCCGGCTTGATGGGTTCCGGGATCGCCCAGGTCTCCGCGCAGGCGGGCTGGGACGTCGTTCTGCGCGACGTCACCGACGAAGCTCTGAAGCGTGGCACCGACGGCATCAAGGCCTCGTACGACAAGTTCGTGAGCAAGGGCCGGATGGAGGCGCACGACGCCGACGCCGCCCTCGGCCGGATCACCGCCACCACCGACCTGGACGCCGTCGCCGACGCCGACATCGTCGTCGAGGCCGTCTTCGAGAAGCTGGAGGTCAAGCACGAGATCTTCCGGGCGCTCGACAAGGTCGTGCGCGACGACGCCGTGCTCGCCTCCAACACCTCCGCCATCCCGATCACCAAGATCGCGGCGGTGACCGAGCGCCCCGAGCGCGTGGTCGGCACCCACTTCTTCTCGCCGGTCCCGATGATGCAGCTGTGCGAGCTGGTCCGCGGCTACAAGACCAGTGACGAAACCCTCGCCACCGCGCGGGAGTTCGCCGAGTCCGTCGGCAAGACCTGCATCGTCGTCAACCGGGATGTGGCCGGCTTCGTCACCACCCGGCTCATCTCGGCGCTGGTCGTCGAGGCCGCCAAGCTCTACGAGTCGGGCGTCGCGACCGCCGAGGACATCGACCTCGCCTGCAAGCTGGGCTTCGGCCACGCCATGGGCCCGCTCGCCACGGCGGACCTCACCGGCGTCGACATCCTGCTGCACGCCACCAGCAACATCTACACCGAGTCCCAGGACGAGAAGTTCGCTCCGCCGGAGCTGATGCGCCGGATGGTTGACGCCGGTGACATCGGGCGCAAGAGCGGGCAGGGCTTCTACAAGCACTGAAACCGCACACGCCCCAGGAGTATCACTCTCCGGGGTGAATTCGGTATCGGTTCGCTTACAGACGGCAACCTCTGACCGCTTCGGGCCGTCAGAGGTTGCATCACCGGACACACATCGCGGAGCACGAGACGCACGCTTAGGGGAGCGCTATGCACATCAGGGGCGACCACGCCGAGCTGGTCGTCGGGGGCCGCCTCGACGTCCGCAGCGCGGCGGACGCCCGTACGGTCCTGCACTCGGCCGTCGACGACGGAGTCGGCGATCTGGTGCTCGACCTGTCCGAGCTGGACTCCTGGGACGCCACCGGTCTGGGAGTGATCATGGGAGCGCACCGGCGTGCCGGGCGCTGCGGCCGACGGCTGGTGCTGCGTGATGTACCGCCGCAGATGCAGCGCCTGCTGGTGGCCACCAGGCTGCACCGCATCCTCGCCATCGAGGGCGGCATCGGCGTGGAGTCACTACCGCGCGTGTGACGACGCGCACGGGTGGGGAGCGGCGGCCGGACGTTCCGGTCGTGAAGCGCACGTCGCGCACAATCCTCACGAACCTGTGACGTCTCGGACGGCGCGGTACCCCGGCCTGTCGTAGATACTGTGCGAAGGTTTAGGGTTCGGTCGCCCGCTGCGTGACAACCCTTCGAGCGGGCCCGGACCAGAAGCGACAGCGCGGTGTGCAGCAAGGCCGGGAGGGGCTTCGGCACACGACGCTTTTGGGGGCTTGAAACCTATGGACCCGAACAACCGGGGACCCGAGGAGTACGGCCACGACGACGACGCAAACGCGCCGCGTCAGCGCCCGCCCAGGGACCCCCTCACACCCGACTTCGGACAGCACACGCCCGCACTGGCCCGTACCGTCCAGCTTGTCTCGGGCGACTTCCTGCTCACCGTCAATCCGGTCGACGGCAGTGAGATCGAGGCCTGCCCGCCCGGCGAACGGCCGACCCGGCCCGCGAAGCTCACCGCGGCCGCCCGCGCCGAGGCCGACCGCGCGGCCAGGCCACCGGTGCCGCCCGGACCACCGCAGCCGGAACTGCCCCTGCTGGCCCGCCAGGAGGAGCGCGAACGGCTCGTACGACTGCTCGCGCGCGGTCGTTCCGTGCGCCTGACCGGCCCCGCCGGATCAGGCCGCACCAGCCTCCTCGACGTCGTCGCCGAGGACTGCGCGGATCTCGCCCCCGACGGGGTCGTCCGCCTGAGCGGCTACCACCGCACGGCGAGCGATCTGCTGTACGACCTTCTCCACGCCGTCTACGACGCACCCCTGTACCGCCCGGACCGGGACGAACTGCTCGCCTGCGTCCGTGAGATCGGCGCGGTCGTCGTCCTCGACGACATCGAGATCGGCGGCGCCGCCCTCGACGAACTGCTCGACGCCACGCCCGAGTGCGCGTTCCTGATCGCGGCCACCCCCGAGGTGCCCGCGCCGTCCGCGGACTCCGCGCTCGAAGAGATCTTCCTCGGCGGCCTGGAGCGCGCCGCGGGTCTGGACCTGCTGGAGCGGGCCGTCGGCCGTGCGCTGACCGAGGACGAGGCCAACTGGGCCGGCGACCTCTGGTTCGAGTCCGAGGGCCTGCCCCTGCGGTTCGTCCAGGCGGGCGCCCTGCTGCGCCAGCGCGACCAACTGCGGGCCGGGGCCGGTGCCGTCGACGAGTACGGCGTCTTCGAGGACGCGCTGCCCGTCGACGCGCCCTTCGATGTGCCCTTCGACGCCGAGGACGGCGTCGAGATACCGCTGCCGGCGCTCGGTGAGGCGGCCGCGCCCGCCCCGCTGCTCGCCTCCCGGCTCAGTGCCTCCGCCCGTGCCGCCCTGCGCATCGCTGTCGCGCTCGGCGGTGAGATGCCGGATCAGGCCCATCTGCCGGCCCTGGTCGACGACACCCACGCGGACGCCGCCCTCGGCGAGCTGGCCGCGTGCGGTCTGGTCTCGCCGGTCGGCGCCCGCTACCGCCTCGCGGCGGGAGTACGCACCCAGCTCGCCGCCGCCGGATACGCCGACGGTGTCGAGGCCGGTGCCCTGGCCGCCGCCCAGCACTACGCCTGGTGGGCCGGGCACCCCTCGGTCACCCCGGAGCGGGTGTGCGAGCAGGCGGACGCTTTGCTCGCGTCCTTGAGCGTGCTGGCACCCGCCACCGCCCCGCCCGCCGAGGAGGGGGAGCAGAGCCCGGCGATCCTGCTCGCCCGCACCGCCGCGCCCGCGTTCGCCGCGGGGCTGCACTGGAGCGCCTGGGAGCGGGTGCTCAGGGCCGGTGCGGAGGCCGCGCGGCTCGCCGGGGGCGTGAGTGAACAGGCCTACTTCCACCATGAGTTGGGCATCCTCGCGCTCTGCGGCGGACAGTACGACCGGGCGCGTGCCGAGTTGGAGGCATCCATCGGCCTGCGCGGCGCCCTCGCGGACAAGCGGGGCACCGTCGCGGGTCGCCGCGCCCTGGCGCTGGTCGCCGATCGCACCGGGGACACGCCCGGTGTCGGCATCGTGGCGGCAGGCGCCGGCGCGACGGCGGGGGACGAGGTGTCGGGCGCCCGCTACGAGGAGTCGCAGTCGCCACCCGGCGGCATCCCGGCGGCGTTCCCGCCCCTGCAGCAGCCCCCGAGCGACCCGGCGCTCGTCATTCACCGCAGCTCGGCTCCGGGTCCGTCACGCAAGGCCCGGGGCGGTCTGAAGGGCCTCGCCAAGCGGAACCTCGTGGCGGCGGGCGCGGGGGCGCTGCTGGTGGCCGTCCTCGGCACCGTGGTGACTCTCGGCGCCACCTCCGACGGCGAGACCGGCAACCCGTCCGACCAGGTGGGTGTCAACCCGTCGGCCAGCCAGGGTGCCGGTGACGACAGCCTCGGCGCGGACACGGCGGACGACGGCGAGGGCTCGGGCGACACGGGCACGGCGACGAGCCGGCCGACGGATCCGGGGCCGGACGGCTCGTACGGCACGTCGGACGATCCGACGCCCACGGAGACGGCGGAGCCGTCGGACGATCCGAGCGGCACGGACGGACCGGGCAGCAGCCCGACCAAGACCCCGACGAAGCCGCCGAGTTCGTCGTCGAAGCCGCCGACGTCGAAGCCGCCGACGTCCTCGACACCGACGCCGACGCCGACCGAGACGTCTCCGACCCCGACCCCGACTCCGACCGAGACCGAGCCGTCCACGACACCTTCCACCTCCGACTCGGCCAGTGGCCCCGCCACGTCCAGCGCCCCCGCGGAGACAAGCAGCTCCGCGAGCGCGCCGGAGAGCAGTGAGGCGGGCAGCCCCAGCAGTTCGGCCGAGGTGATCTGAGGCACCGCACGGCACACGAGGGCCGGGTCCTTTTGCAGGACCCGGCCCTCGTCGTCGTAGAACCGCCGGTCAGAACAACCGCAGCTTGTCGTCCTCGGTGCCCCGGAGCGCGTCGTAGTCGAGGACCGCGCAGCCGATTCCGCGGTCCGTCGCGAGGACTCTGGCCTGGGGCTTGATCTCCTGGGCCGCGAAGATGCCCTTCACCGGCGCCAGGTGGGGGTCGCGGTTCAGGAGCTCCAGATAGCGCGTCAGTTGTTCCACGCCGTCGATCTCGCCCCGGCGCTTGATCTCCACCGCGACGGTTCGGCCGTCGGCGTCGCGGCACAGGATGTCCACCGGGCCGATGGCCGTCATGTACTCGCGCCGGATCAAGGTGTAGCCCTCGCCCAGCGTTTCGATGCGGTCGGCGAGGAGTTCCTGAAGGTGTGCTTCCACGCCGTCCTTGATCAGGCCGGGATCGACGCCCAGTTCGTGCGAGGAGTCATGGAGGATCTCCTCCATCGTGATGATGAGCTTCTCGCCCGCCTTGTTGGTGACGGTCCAGACGCCGTCCTCCTCGCCTGTGCCCTCCTTCAACGAGCACGGCGGAGACATCCAGTTCAGGGGCTTGTAGGCCCGGTCGTCCGCGTGGATGGACACACTGCCGTCCGCCTTCACCAGGATCAGACGGGGTGCGGACGGAAGGTGGGCGGTGAGCCGGCCCGCGTAGTCGACGGAGCATCGGGCAATGACGAGACGCATGGTCGGCAACGCTACTCGACGGGCCGGTGTGCACGCGATTCGCCCACCCGTCTCCCACCGCCGCCCTCAACCGAGGCCCTGCGGGCCGCCCCATTTGATCTGGAAGACCCCTGTTCGGTATTGGCCGATTGTGTGCCTACTGAGAGTTGTCCATGTACGCATTCTTCTGGTGCCGTCACGGCCGGTTGCCTACGGTGGTAAACGGGAGGTCGCGGACCGTGCACGCAGCGTGTTCGGGACGTGAATTCCCGTCCCTGTCCGGCAACCCCTGTTGTTCGGGGGTGCGAGAGGAGAACTCATGTCGCTCGACGTCTCACCGGCCCTACTGGAACAGGCCGAGCGAGGCGAGGTCGACGAAGCCGCCTTCGTCGACTGCGTCCGGACCTCCCTGCCCTACGCATGGGAGATGATCAGCTCCCTGGTGGCTCAGCTGAAGGTCGACGGTGGAGAGTTCGCCGACAACCAGACGCCCCCGCCGGGCGAGCAGGCGCGTGGCCAGCTGCTGCGTGCGCTTGCGAGTGACGCGATACGCGGCGCGCTGCAGCGGCACTTCGGTGTGCGGCTGGCCTTCCAGAACTGCCACCGGGTGGCGGTGTTCCCGTTGGACTCCTCGGTCGACGAGACGCTGGCCCGCTTCACCTCGGTGCGCAACCAGCTGTTGAACCAGTCGCCGGAGCTCCGGGACTGCTGACCCGAGAGCCGTTCGCTTGCCGCTCCGTACGCGGGAGGTGCATTCAGTACCGGGCGGCAAGCCTCCGGCCGGGCAGGCCCGTTCAGCCGAGGTGCGGGAGCACCTCGGCACCCAGCCGCCGTACGTTCTCCTCCGTGGCGGCCAGGTCGCCGGAGCCCTCGACGAGCAGGGCGAAGCGGGAGATGCCGGTCCGCTCGCTGGTCGCCGCCAGCCGGTCGGCGCACAGCCGCGGGGTGCCCACGGGGTGCAGCCCGCAGAGCAGTTCGGTGTAGGCCAGCGGGTCCCGCATCGCGCGATGACGGCCGTCCACCGTCACATGCGCTTCCAGGCCCTGCTTCAGCCAGCCCGGCATCGCCTTCAGCAGGGTCTCCGCCGCGTCCGTGCGCCGGTCGGCGATCTGGCAGACGCCGGCCGAGACATGGCCCGCCGCCCGGATCTCCTCCGGCGTCCGTCCGGCCGCGCGCGCGTGCTCCCGCCACAGGGCGACCATCTCCGCCTTCTCCTCGTCGCCCACATGCATCCCGAGCAGCATCGGCAGCCCGCGCTCGGCCGCGAGCCGCACGCTGGCGGGCGACGTACAGGCGAGGACGACCTCGGGTCCGGGCCCGCCCGACAGGGACTCCGCGGGGCGCGGGACGACAGGGACCTCGCGGAAGGTGTAGCGCTCGCCCGAGGCCGCGACCGACGGTTCGCGCAGCCAGCGCACCAGCAGATCGAGTGATTCCGGGAACCCCGTCTCGTAGGCGTCCAGACCCGAGCCGAAGACCTCCAGGTCGACCCAGGGCCCACCGCGCCCGACGCCCAGCGAGAAGCGCCCGCCGCTCGTCAGATGCAGCAGCGCGGCCTGTTCACCCAGGGCCACCGGGTGGGCGGTGGGCAGCACGCTGACGGCGGTGCCGACCTGGATCCGGCGGGTGCGGCCGAGCAGTAACGCGGCCAGGGTGATCGCCGACGGACAGGTGCCGTAGGGCACGAAGTGGTGCTCGGCCAGCCAGACCGAGTCCAGACCCGCCTCCTCCGCGACCTCGGCCGAGCGGACCGCGCGGTGCAGCGCCTCCCCCTGGCCCTGCCCCGGGAACTGGGCCGCCAACACGAAACTTCCAACGCGCATTGCCTTTTCCTGCTTCCTTGGCTCCGACGCGGAGCTCCCCCACTCGGCATAACCGTCTGACACGTGCCGAGGACACGGCTTGACGGAGGGATTTGCGGATTGTCTGCAGAATGAGGCGCCGCGGAAGGGGACTTGTGACGATTGGTGGCCTACGCGTACCCGGGTCCGCGCCGCGTAGGCTGGACACGGCCCCTGCTCCCTGTATAGCCCCGTGAGGTGTCCCGTGTCCCCGCGTCGCAACCGACCCAAGGCCGGCGGTGCGTCGGCCCCGTCCGGCAGGAGCGCCGAGGACGACCGCACCGGCCGGTACGGCGGCTGGCAGACGTCGGAACAGTGGCAGGGCGAGGGCTGGAACGTACGGCATGTGGCGGGAGCCAGCGCGCAGGGCAAGTCGTACCGCTGCCCCGGCTGCGACCAGCTGATCCCCGACGGTGTTCCGCACGTGGTGGCCTGGCCCGCCCACTCGGGCGTGGACGACCGCAGGCACTGGCACAAGTCCTGCTGGAACGCGAAGGACCGCCGCACCACGCGGGTGCAGCGGTCCCGTAGCGCGCCGAAGTTCTAGACGTCCCGGTTCTCCAGGAGCGCGTACGCCCCGGCGAAGGCGGCCGCCGTCACTCCGAGCATGATCCACAGCGGGTCCCAGCCGGACGGGCCGGTCTCGGTGAGGGACTGCGAGTAGAAGACGCTGAGCTGGTTCGGGATCGAGTACTCGAACAGCGCCTGGCGCAGGTCCTCCAGGGACTGCGAGAACATGAACAGCGCGATCACCAGCGGGGCCAGTACCAGGCCGATCATGATGGTGATGGCGCCCGCGGAGTGCCGGATGACCGAGCCGACGACCAGCGAGAGCAGGCCGATCAGCGCGATGTAGAACGAGACGCCGACCGTGCCCTTCAGCCACTCCGAGCTGGTCGGCTCCCGGGCGTCGCTCAGCATGGAAACGTCCGCGAGCGCGACGAGCACCGCCGAGGCCAGCGTGACGGAGAACGCGACCACGAAGAACACGATCGCCTTCGCCATCAGCACCCGCCCACGGCTCGGGCACGCGGTCATCGTCGTACGGATCATCCCGGTGCCGTACTCCGAGGCCGTGGTGAGCACGCCCAGCGTGATCACGGCCATGATGCCGAGCAGCAGCCCGAAGAAGCCGAACGACAGCGGGTTCTCGCCCGCCAGCTCGCCCTCGGCGGCGTTGGCGGAGACCAGCGCGGCGGTGGCAAGCCCGATGCCGACGACGAGCACGACGAACACGCCCAGCGTCCACATCGTGGAGCGCACCGACCGGATCTTCGTCCACTCCGAGGCGAGGGCGTTGCCGAGGTGCGTGCGCTTGACCGGGATCGGCGAGGTGTAACCGGGGTACGAAGCGCCGGGCGCCGCCTGCCAGTTCGGTGCGGCGGCCTGCGGCATCGGGGGCTGCGGGGTGCTCATCGGGCGTCCTCGGGCTTGGTCGTGTCGACAGCGGGAGAAGGGGCGGGGGCGGCGGGCGCGGGCTGCGCATAGGGGTTCGGGGCGGCAGCGGGCGCGGCCGGAGCGGCCGGGGCCGCCGCCGGGGCGCCGTACGGGCCCTGAGGGGGCTGGGACGGCTGCACGGGCTGTCCGGGCTGCCCCGGGGGCATCGCGAACGGCTGACCGCCCTGCTGGGGCGGCGGCGGGGCGTACCAGCCGGGCTGGCCCTGCCCGGGCACCGGCATCGGCGGCTGCGCGCCCGGCGGCAGCGGCTGCTGGAGCCCGGCCTTCTGGTCGATGGTCGAGCGGTAGTCGACGGCGCCCTGCGTCATCCGCATGTACGCCTCTTCCAGCGAGGCCTGGTGCGGCGACAGCTCCCACAGCCGTACGTCCGTCTCGTGGGCGATGTCGCTGATGCGGGGCAGCGGCAGTCCGGTCACGCGCAGCGCGCCGTCCTGCTCGGGCAGCACATGACCGCCCGCCTCGGCCAGCGCCGTGGAGAGCTTCTCGCGCAGCTGCGGCTCGGTGTCGGGGGTGCGCACGCGCGCGAAGCCGGCGGAGTTCGCCGCGATGAAGTCCTGCACGCTCATGTCGGCGAGGAGCTGGCCGCGTCCGATCACGATCAGATGGTCCGCGGTCAGCGCCATCTCGCTCATCAGGTGCGAGGAGACGAAGACCGTACGGCCCTCGGCGGCGAGCGACTTCATGAGGTTGCGCACCCACAGGATGCCCTCGGGGTCGAGGCCGTTGACCGGCTCGTCGAACAGCAGCACCTGGGGGTCGCCGAGCAGCGCCCCGGCGATGCCGAGCCGCTGCCCCATGCCGAGCGAGAAGCCCTTGGAGCGCTTCTTCGCCACGTCCTGGAGACCGACGACGCCGAGCACCTCGTCCACCCGGCGGGCCGGGATGCCGGACAGCTGGGCCAGGCTCAGCAGGTGGTTGCGGGCCGTGCGGCCGCCGTGCACGGCCTTGGCGTCGAGCAGCGCGCCGACCTGTCGGGGGGCGTTGGGCAGCTTGCGGTACGGGTAGCCGCCGATCGTCACCTGCCCCGAGGTGGGGTTGTCCAGGCCGAGGATCATCCGCATCGTCGTCGACTTGCCGGAGCCGTTGGGCCCCAGGAAGCCGGTGACGGACCCGGGCCGCACCTGGAAGGAAAGGTTGTACACAGCGGTCTTGTCGCCGTAGCGCTTGGTCAGGCCGACTGCCTCGATCATGCTCCGCACCCATCGAAAGGTTCAGGACAGCGGGGCACACGCCCCCGTAAGGGTTAGGAGGATATCCGGGCGCTGACGGTTCCCTTCAAGACAGGGCAAAAACAGAAGCCTCTAGGCGTCCCTCTTTTTCAGCAGGACGAATCCGCCCACGAGGGCGGCGATCACCCACAACACCATGATTCCGAGCCCGCCCCACGGGCCGTACGGGGTGTCGTTGTCGACCGGGGTGACCACCTGCATGATCTTGCTGCCGGCCTGGTCGGGCAGATAGCGGCCGATCTTCTTGGTGGCCGGGACATTGCCGAGGATGTTGGAGACCAGGAAGAAGAACGGCATCAGGATGCCCAGCGACAGCATCGGTGAGCGCAGCATCGCGGCGACGCCCATCGAGAACATCGCGATCAGCGCCATGTAGAGGCCGCCGCCGATCACCGCCCGCAGCACCCCGTCGTCACCGATGGAGGCCTTGTGCTCGCCGAGCATCGCCTGGCCCAGGAAGAAGGTGACGAAGCTGGTGACCAGGCCCACCAGCAGGGCCAGACCGGTCGCCACCGTGATCTTGCTGAACAGGAAGGAGCCGCGCTGCGGCACCGCGGCCAGCGAGGTGCGGATCATGCCGGTGCTGTACTCGTTCGACACCACCAGCACCCCGAACACGATCATCGCGAGCTGACCGAGGCTCATGCCCGCGAAGCTGATGAAGGTCGGGTCGAAGGAGAGCTGGTCCTCGCGGTTCATGTTGTCGAACTCGTTCTTCGACAGCAGCGAGATCAGCATGCCCAGCGCGATCGTGACCACCACGGCGAGGGACAGCGTCCACACGGTCGACGCCACCGACCTGATCTTGGTCCACTCCGAACGGATGACCTGACTCGTCGCCATCGCTCAGCCCTCCTTCCGCCAGCCGTCGCCCCACGCCCGCCGCTGCTCGGGGGGCATCTCCGAGTGCGCGTGGTACTCCACCGACTCCGCGGTCAACTGCATGAACGCCTCCTCCAGAGACGCCTGCTGAGGGCTCAGTTCGTGCAGCACGAGCTGGTGCTGCGCCGCCAGCTCACCGATCCGCTCCGACTTCCCGCCGTCCACCTCCAGCGCCCCGCTCCCGGTCTGTACGACCGTCATCCCCGCCCGCTGGAGCACATCGAGGAGCCGTTCGCGGTGCGGGGTGCGGACACGGACGTAGGAGCGCGAGTTCTGCGCGATGAAGTCGGCCATGGAGGTGTCGGCGAGCAGCCGGCCCTGGCCGATGACGACGAGATGGTCGGCGGTGAGGGCCATCTCGCTCATCAGATGTGAGGAGACGAACACCGTCCGGCCCTGGGCGGCCAGCGACTTCATCAGATTGCGGATCCAGTGGATGCCCTCGGGGTCCAGCCCGTTGACCGGCTCGTCGAACATCAGGATCCGCGGATCGCCGAGCAGCGCGCCCGCGATGCCGAGCCGCTGCCCCATGCCCATCGAGAAGCCCTTGGTCTTCTTTCGCGCGACCGCCGTGAGCCCCACCGTCTCCAGCACCTCGCGCACCCGCCGCTTCGCGATGCCGTTGCTCTGCGCGAGACACAGCAGGTGGTTGTAGGCACTGCGCCCACCGTGCCAGGCCTTCGCCTCCAGCAGGGCGCCGATGTACGTCAGCGGGTCCTTGAGCTGGTCGTAGTGCTTGCCGTCGATGCGGACGTCACCGGCGGTGGGGTGGTCGAGGCCGAGGATCATCCGCATGGTGGTGGACTTTCCGGCGCCGTTGGGGCCGAGGAACCCGGTCACGATCCCGGGTCTGACGGTGAAGGTGAGATTGTTGACCGCCACCTTCTCGCCGTACCGCTTGGTCAGCCCCTCAAGCTCGATCATGCGGCCACGCTAAAACGGGACAAAGCCCTCTGCCACCTCAGTGGCAGAGGGCTTTGCAGGTGTTCAGCAGCTGTACGCCGGAGCGTTACCGGGTCTGCTGCGCGGGAACCCCACGGGAGATCGGCTCGTCCTCGGCCGGAGTGCCCGCCGCGGCCACCGCGGCACCGGTGAGGGTCGCCAGCATCTCGCGGACGTTCGTCAGCTGGGCGTTGATCGAGTCGCGGCGGTTGGTCAGCGCCGCGAGCTCGCGCTCGGATTCCGAACGGATACGGTCGGCCTTGGCGTTGGCGTCTGCCACGATGTCCTCGGCCTGGCGCTGCGCGGTCTCCACGGTCTGGCGAGCGCGGCGCTCGGCGTCCGTGCGCAGCTTCTCGGCCTCCAGGCGGAGCTGCTCCGCGCGGTGCTCGATCTCCGCGAGGCGCTTCTCGGCCTTCTGCTGACGGGACGCCAGGTCGCGCTCCGACTGCTCGCGGCGCTTGGCGAGGTTGGTCTCGAAGTCCGCGGCGGCCTGAGCCGCCTTGGCCCGGGTCTCCTCGAAGAGAGCGTCGGCCTCCTCACGCTTGGACTGCGCGTCCTTCTGCGCCTCGGAGCGCAGCTGGGAGGCGTCGCTCTTGGCCTTCTCGACGATCCGGACGCCTTCGTCCTCCGCCTTGGCCTTGCGCTCCGCCGCGAACGATTCTGCGTCGTTGCGGACCTGCTGGGCCGCCGACTCGGCGAGCTCGCGGTGCTGCTCGGCCGCGCGCCGGGCCTCCTCGCGCAGATCCTTGGCCTCTTCCTCGGCGAGGCGGAGGATCTTCTCGACCCGCGCGCCGAGACCGGCGTACGACGGCTCCGCGTCGGTGACCTGGGCCTGGGCGTTCTGCGTTTCGAGGTGGAGCTCCTCGATGCGCTTTTCCAGAGCGGTGATGCGGGCGAGAGCGCTGTCACGGTCGGAGACGAGCTTGGAGATCCGTTCGTCCACCTGAGCGCGGTCGTACCCACGCCGCACAAGCTCGAAGCCGTAGGGGGAAGTGTCGCTCATGGGGTTCCTGTCGAATGAGACCGGTGAGGTGATAGGGGGAATCCTAGGGGCCGAAGCGGTGTGTCATCGAGCGGATACGTGTTTGATCTGGAGAATGACACCCCTTTTGAGTGGCTAACCGTCGGACCGCTTGCCAAAAAGTTGGTCAAAGGCCCCAGAAGACACCGGAATCGGTTCGACTGGCTAGCTCTCCGACGGCTTGCCACCCGATCGAGGGGCGCCGACCGTCGCGCCCGCCTTGACGCCGTTGTCCTTGCCTGCCGCCGGGGCCTCAAAAGACTCCAACGCCTCCAACACATCCTGGACACGGGAGATCTCGGCGTTGATGTCCTCACGCCGACGCACGAGCACCTCCAGCTCGCGCTTGCCCTCCTCGACCGTCCGCTTCGCCTCGCGGATCGCCTCGGCCCGAAGCTCCTCGGCCTCCTTGATCAGCGAGGACTTCTTCTGCTCGGCCTCCTTGAGCAGCCCCTCGGCCTTCTTCACCGCGGCGATACGGACCTTGCCCGCCTCGGAATTGGCCTCCGAGACCAGCTCCTTCGCCTTCGCCTGGGCCTTCTCCAGCTGCTCCTCGGCGGCCTTGACGAGCGCGTCGCAGCGGTCGCCGGTCGACTTCATCGTCTCGGCGGCCTCCCGGCGGGCCCGCTCGTGCAGCTCCTCGATCTCGCTGGTGATGCGGTCGCGCAGCTCCTCCGCGCGCTCCCTTATCGCGGTGGCGTCCCGGCGGGCGCCGACGAGCAGTTCGTCCGCGTCCGTACGGGCCTTCTCCACCAGGGAGTTGCCCTCGACCGTCGCCTCCGAGACCAGCCGGTCGGCCTCCTTGCGGGCGGCGCCCACCATGGTGTCGGCCTGCGACTCCGCGTCCGCGGTCGTCTTCAGCGCCTGCTTCTGCGACTCGGAGAGCAGCTTGTCGGCCTCGGCCGCGGTCTCCGAGATCAGCTTGTCGACCTGCTCCGCGGCCTCCGAGCGCCGCTTGTTGGCGGCCTTGCGGGCCTCGTCCAGGGTCCGCTCGGCCTCCTCGCGCGCGGCCGTGGTGACCCGCTCGGCCTCCGCCAGCGCCTCGGCCTTCATCCGCTCCGACTCGCTGCGGATCCGCTCGGCGTGCTGCTGCGCGGAGCCCACCGTCTCGGCGGCCTCGGCACGCAGCCGCTCGGCTTCGCCGGTGGCGTCCGAGAGCAGCTGGTCGGCCTGCGCGACCGACTCGGCACGGACCCGCTCGGCCTCCTCGATCGTCTCGGTGGTGAGCCGCTCCGCCTCCGAACGCGCCTCGGTGATGAGGGTGTCGGCCTGCGTCGCCGCGTCCGACCGGATGCGGTTGGCGTCCTCCCGGGCGTCCGCCCGGGTCCGCGATGCCGCCTGGTCGGCGTCGGCGATGGTGTCCGCGGCCTGCGTCCGTGCCCGCTGGGCGTGCTCGGACGCGTCGGCGCGCAGCCGCTCCGCCTCCGCGATGGCCTCCGACACCGTGCGCTCGGCCAGCGCCTTGGCGGCCTCCGTCTCCTCCGCCGCCTCGCGCCGGATCCGGCCCGCGTCCTCGGAGGCCCGCTCCCGCTCGGCGTAGGCGTCGCCGCGGACCCGGTCCGCCTCCTCCTCGGCCTCGCGCCGGGTACGGTCCGCCGCGTGCTCGGCGGCACTGCGCAGCCCCTGGATCTCCTCCTGGGCCTGCTCGTGCAGCCCGGCGACCGAGTCCCGCACCTGCTGGGCGTGGAGCTCGGCCGCCGAGACCATCTCGGTCGCGCGCCGGTCCGCCTCCTCGACCAGACGCAGCGCCTCGGTCTGCGCCTCCTCCACACGCCTGCGCGCCGAGGCCAGCAGCTCCTCGCTCTGCTCGCGGGCCCGCTCGCGCTCCTGGTCCGCCTCCTGCCGCGCGGAACCGAGCGTCTCCTCGGCCTCGCGCCGGCGCCGGGCGGCCTCCTCCTGGGCGGCGGCCAGCGTCTCCGACGCCTCGGTCGCAAGCCGCTCGGCGGCGGCCTGCGCCTCCGCACGCACCCGGTCCGCGCTGTCCTGAGCCTCCGACTTCAGCCGCTCCGCCTCGGCGGCGGCCTCCGAACGCAGACGTACGGCGATCGCCTCGCCCTCCGCACGGGAGGCGGACGCGTCGGAGGCGGCCTCGGTACGCAGGCGTTCGGCCTCCGCCTCGGCCTGCTGCTGGAGGGTGCGGATCCGCTCGGCGGCCTCCGCCCGCAGCCGCTCGGTCTCCTCGGCGGTCTCGCGCCGGATCCGGGCGGCCTCCTCACGGGCCTCCGTCAGCGCCTGCTCGGCGGCGGTCACCCGCTGCTCGGCCTCCGTCCGAAGCCGGGCCAGTCCCTCGGCGGCCTCCGCACGGCGGGCCTCTATGGCCTGCTCGGTCTCCTCGCGCAGCTCGCGCGCGGCCCGCTCGGCCTCCTCCCGGATGCCCTCGGCCTGCTCGATGACCTCGGCGCGGTGCCGCTCGGCCTCCTGCCGGGTGCGCTCCAGCGTCTCCTCGGCCTGCCGGCGCAGCGTCGTGGCGCGCTCGATGGCCTCGGTGCGGACCTTCTCGCTGTCCGCGGTCGCGCTCTGGCGGAGTTCGTCGGCGTCCGCCTTGGCCTTCGCCAGCAGTTCCTCGGCGGTCTTGGCCGCCTCCTCGATCTGCTGGACGGCCTCCTTGCGGGCCTCCGCGCGGATCTTCTCGCCCTCGGCGACCGCGTCGGCGCGCAACTGCTCGGCCTCGCCGCGCAGCCGGCGGGCCTCCTCCTGCAGTTCGACCGTCTTGGCGCGGTACTCCTTGGTGTCGTCCTTCGCCGCGCCCTTGAGCTGCTCGGCGATGTCATGCGCCTCGGCGCGCAGCCGGTCCGCCTCGGTCTCCGCCTCCCGGCGGATCCGCTCGGCCTCTTCAGCCGCGGCCTTGGTGGTGTTCCGCGCGTCCTCCTGCGCCTTGTTGAGGACGTCCTCGGCGGTCTTGGCCGCCTTCGACAGCTGGGTCGCGCTCTCCTCGGCGGTGATCGTACGGGCCTTCTCGGCCGCCTCCGCCAGGACCTTCTCGGCCTGGGTGCGGGCATCCGCGACGACCTGCTCGGCCTCCGCCTTGGTCGCCTCGGCCTCCTTGGTGGCCTCGCTGACCAGCCGGGCGACCTGCTCCCTGGCCGTACGGGTGCGCTGCTCGTTGGCCGACTCGGCGCTGCTGAGCGCCTTGCCGGCGGCCGCCTCCGCCTCGGCGAGGACCTTCTCCGCCTCGGACTGCGCCTTGCGCAGCGCCTCCTCGGCCTCCGCCATGCGCTGCTCGGCGGCCCGGCTCAGCTCGGTGGCCTGGCGGCGCGCGGCGTCCGACTCGGTGGCGGTGGAGCTGCGCAGCTGCTCGGCGTGGTCGGTGGCCTCCTGGGCCTGGGTGGAGGCGGCGTTCAGCAGCCGCTCGGCGTCGGTACGCGCCCGCCGCAGCAACTGCTCGGCCTCCGCGCGGGCGGCCTCGGCCTCGCTCTGCAGGCGCTGGCGGGCCTCGGCGGTCAGGCGCTCGGCCTCCGCCCGGGCGGCCGCCATGGCCTGCTCGGCCTCGGCGCGGGACTCGTCGAGGAGCCGGCGGGCCTGGGACTCGCTGCGGGCGCGCAGCTGCTCGGCCCATGCCACGTTCTCGTTGACATGCGACTCGACGGTCTGCCGGCGCTCGGCGAGCTCCTGGTCGAGCTGCTGACGACGGGTGACCGCCTCCTGGTGCAGCTCCGCCTGGAGGCGCGCGGCCTGCTCGGCGTGCTCCTGGAGGATGCGCTGAGTCTGCGCGCGGGCCTGGCTCAGCTCGCGCTCGGCGTCCTGGCGGAGCTGGTCGGCCTGGATCTGCGCGTTCCGCAGCAGCTGCTCGGCCTGATAGCCGATGTCACCGCCGCCGAAGTCGGGCCGGGACATGATGGTGCGCCGCGCCTCGTGCAACTTGGCGCGCAGCACCTCGACCTGGTAGCCGAGGTCCTCGGCGTGCTGAATCGCCTTTTCCCGCTCGGTCTTCAGCCGCTCCATCTCGGCCTCGAACCGAGAGAGGTGGTCGACGTCAGCCGCCGGCTCTCGCTCCTGGCGTTCGTAGCCCCGCACTGCGCGGTCCCATCCGTCCCCTGGTCGCAAGTCTCTCCATACGAGCTCCGTCCATCCGCCGAACGGGGCCCCCGGGGAATGGTGTCAGATCAACGGCGGAGCATGGGCTGCTGCCCGCCGCTCGTACCCCCGAAAACCGGTCCCCGGCGGTCCCTCTGTCAAGGGTGGCATCGATCGCCCGAAGGGCAGGTGCCACCCTTGACGGAGGGACCGGGTCACCCCCCATGGAGCGGCGACCGCCCCCAACCCTACCGGCCCATATGTACGAGGGTCAGTGCTCAGGTGACTCAACAGGCGCCGAAGTGACCAGTTCTGTCAGTACGCCATGGCAATCCTTGGGGTGCAGGAAGGTGATCCGTGACCCCATGGAGCCGATTCGGGGCTCGTCGTACAGAACGCGTACGCCCTTGCCGCGGATGTCCGCGGCCTCGGCGTCGACGTCTGCCGTACCGAAAGCGATGTGGTGCACGCCCTCGCCGTTCTTGGCGAGCCACTTCGCGACGGTGGAGTCCTCGCGGGTGGGCTCCAGCAGCTGGAGGTAGGACGCCCCGCCGTCGGACGTATCGTTGATCTTGAGCATGGCCTCGCGCACGCCCTGTTCCTCGTTGACCTCGGAGTGGAACACCTCGAAGCCGTAGGTGGCCCGGTAGAACTCGACGGTCTTGTCGAGGTCGAAGCAGGCGATCCCGATGTGGTCGATTCGCGTCAGCATGCTGTTAGTGCAGCGCTCCGGAGGTGGTTACGCAACGTGCCAGCGATCACACCGACAGCCCGGTGACGGCACGGAGTGCCATCAGTACATTCGAAGTAAACCCTCGTTCACTCCTCGGCTGTGCAAGCTGGAAGGGGATCGCACCTCATGTCTGGAACGAACGGCACTACCTCGGTGATCGTCGCGGGCGCCCGTACGCCCATGGGACGGTTGCTGGGCTCGCTGAAGTCCTTCTCCGGAGCCGACCTCGGCGGTTTCGCGATCAAGGCAGCCCTCGACCGTGCGGGGATCGGCGGTGACCAGGTGCAGTACGTGATCATGGGCCAGGTCCTGCAGGCCGGGGCGGGGCAGATCCCGGCCCGCCAGGCGGCCGTCAAGGCCGGCATCCCCATGAGCGTTCCGGCGCTGACCATCAACAAGGTCTGTCTCTCCGGCCTCGACGCCATCGCCCTCGCCGACCAGCTGATCCGCGCCGGCGAGTTCGACGTGATCGTCGCGGGCGGCCAGGAGTCCATGACCAACGCGCCCCACCTGCTGCCGAAGTCCCGCGAGGGCTTCAAGTACGGCGCGATCGAGATGCTCGACGCGATGGCGTACGACGGTCTGACCGACCCGTGGGAGAACATCCCCATGGGCCAGTCCACGGAGAAGCACAACACCCGCCTCGGCATCAACCGCGCGGAGCAGGACGAGATCGCCGCCCTGTCCCACCAGCGCGCCGCCGCCGCCCAGAAGAACGGCATCTTCGAGGCCGAGATCACCCCGGTCGAGATCCCGCAGCGCAAGGGCGAGCCGGTCGTCTTCAGCAAGGACGAGGGCATCCGCGCGGAGACCACCGCCGAGTCGCTGTCGAAGCTGCGTCCGGCGTTCGCCAAGGACGGCACGATCACGGCGGGTTCGGCCTCGCAGATCTCCGACGGCGCGGCCGCGGTCGTCGTGATGAGCAAGGCCAAGGCGCAGGAGCTGGGCCTGGAGTGGATCGCGGAGATCGGCGCGCACGGGAACGTGGCGGGTCCGGACAACAGCCTTCAGTCGCAGCCGTCGAACGCGATCGCCCACGCGCTGAAGAAGGAGGACCTGGAGGCTTCCGACCTCGATCTGATCGAGATCAACGAGGCGTTCGCGGCGGTCGCGGTCCAGTCAATGAAGGACCTGGGGGTGTCCACGGAAAAGGTGAACGTCAACGGCGGCGCGATTGCCCTCGGGCACCCGATCGGCATGTCCGGCGCGCGTCTTGTTCTGCACCTGGCGCTGGAGCTGAAG
This sequence comes from Streptomyces sp. P17, assembly GCF_032436805.1. Taxonomy (NCBI): domain Bacteria; kingdom Bacillati; phylum Actinomycetota; class Actinomycetes; order Kitasatosporales; family Streptomycetaceae; genus Streptomyces; species Streptomyces sp. P17. The sequence goes on from NZ_JAVRBF010000043.1 coordinate 82,284, forward strand.
CGCCGGGGCGGTGGCGTGGGTGCGGCCGCGCTGTGCGGTGGCGGCGGTCAGGGTGACGCGCTGATCGTGCGGGTACCCAAGGCCTGACCGGTCTTTCTCTGAGTGAACGGAGCTGTGATGCAGGACGTCTCCACGCTGGTGGCCCAGGCCAGGGAGGGCAGGCCGCGGGCCGTGGCTCGCCTGATCTCCCTGGTGGAGGGGGCGTCCCCGCAGCTCAGGGAGGTCATGGCGGCGCTGGCTCCGCTGACCGGCGGGGCGTATGTGGTGGGCCTGACGGGGTCACCGGGTGTCGGCAAGTCGACTTCGACGTCCGCGCTGGTCACGGCGTACCGCAAGCAGGGCAGGCGGGTCGGCGTGCTCGCGGTGGACCCGTCGTCGCCGTTCTCGGGGGGCGCCCTGCTGGGCGACCGCGTCCGGATGTCGGAGCACGCGTCGGACCCCGGGGTCTACATCCGCTCGATGGCGACGCGGGGCCACCTGGGCGGTCTCGCCTGGGCCGCCCCGCAGGCGATCCGGGTCCTGGACGCGGCGGGCTGCGACGTGATCCTGGTGGAGACGGTCGGGGTGGGCCAGTCGGAGGTGGAGATCGCGTCGCAGGCGGACACGTCGGTGGTGCTCCTGGCCCCCGGCATGGGCGACGGCATCCAGGCGGCCAAGGCCGGAATCCTGGAGATCGGCGATGTGTACGTCGTCAACAAGGCCGACCGTGACGGCGCGGACGCGACCGCTCGCGAGCTGAACCACATGCTGGGCCTGGGCGAGTCCCGTGGTCCGGGTGACTGGCGGCCGCCGATCGTGAAGACGGTGGCGGCGCGGAGCGAGGGCGTCGACGAGGTCGTGGAGGCCCTGGAGAAGCACCGCGCGTGGATGGAGGAGCGGGGTGTACTGGCGGAACGCCGGCTGTCCCGCGCGGCACGCGAGGTGGAGACGATCGCGGTGACGGCGCTGCGGGAGCGGATCGGGGACCTGCATGGCGACCGCCGCCTGAGCGCGCTGGCGGAACGGATCGTGGCGGGGGAGCTGGATCCGTATCGGGCGGCGGACGAACTGGTGGCGGGCCTGACGCAGGGCTGAC
>NZ_JAVRBF010000484.1:0-339 GCF_032436805.1 Streptomyces sp. P17
TGTTAGACCAACCCACCTCAGGGAATATTCGCTTATTAGGTAAAGACTTACAGCACATCAAAAAGAAAGAAATGAACCGGTTACGCAACCAAACTTTCGGCTTCGTCTTCCAACAATTCTTTATGAATCCTAAAGACACCGTATTGCAAAATGTCATGTTGCCACTAAAAATCGCTGGCATACCAACCTCCCAGCGAAAAACAATGGCGCTGGCCGCCTTAGCAGCTGTCGAAATGACAGACAAAGCTAGCAACAAAGGGAACGACCTTTCCGGTGGTCAAAAACAACGGGTCTGTATCGCCCGAGCGTTAGTCAATGAACCGGAGATCATTTTTGCTG
>NZ_JAVRBF010000485.1:0-338 GCF_032436805.1 Streptomyces sp. P17
GTTACGGTGAGCCTTTTTGAAGAGAGGAGCAATCTGCTCATCCTTCAGGCCAGCAAGTCCACAGCCGATACGTGTGACTTGGAATTCTTCCTTGTCATGCCAGAAAGCATAATTGAGGAAGCCTTCGATATAGTGCTGTATTACGGGCAGGGCGAGCGTTTTGCGGATAGCCTTGTCTTTGGTCGGAATGGCATAGCTCATGCCTGAGCGGCCTAGAAAGACGCCACGAACGGCACCTCTGTTGCGTTCAGCAAATCGTGCTGCTCCTGCACCATGTAGACCAGACAGATTGGAACCAAAGACGAAAACGAGTTTGTTTAAATCAAGGGCCATGTGAT
>NZ_JAVRBF010000486.1:0-338 GCF_032436805.1 Streptomyces sp. P17
GTTGTGTAATGCAATTTGTTCTACGCAATCCCATCGCATCACCAACCTGCTATAGCGAGGGCAAACCCACAGATCAGAGCGACACAAAGCCGTGGCAGATAGGTCAAATGGGTAATGACATGTTGATAATTGTTTGAGTCAAAGTGCCACACCGTATTCCAGATCAGCGTAATGCCTTGCGAATAGGGTGCTGTCGCTTGTAATAATGCGACAATAAAACAAAATAATGCCACCAAGAGCAAAGTGGTCATCGATAATTTTATTTTGTTGGACTGGGGAAGACTTATGGTCGGGATCATTGCACGATCAACCGCTCAGTAATGTGGTCACTAAAACGC
>NZ_JAVRBF010000487.1:0-337 GCF_032436805.1 Streptomyces sp. P17
GTGCCATGGACGGGGTAGCCATGACGCTCAATGACTGGAGCAGCGGCATGACTTCATGCTCTTCTAGCGACAGTTGACTGGCAACCGAGCGTATGGCCGCCTCGGCGGCAGAAGACATCGGTGTCGTAGAAGTATCTTGCTGATACGAACTCATCAGGGCCAGGCGTTGGGCAATCTCTTGCAGCTCGTCCTGGGAGGTGGCAGGTAGCAGCTCCGGTGCGGGGAGATCCGCCTCGGACAATGAAACCGATGCCTGCTCACTGCCGAGGTAACTCATCAGTTCGTGGAGGGTTTCTGTATCCAGCCGAATGCCCAGTGCCTCCAAGGCACTGGCAAA
>NZ_JAVRBF010000488.1:0-337 GCF_032436805.1 Streptomyces sp. P17
TTGATGTCAAGGGTTTTCTCACCACTTTTTCCATCTTTTTGTAATATTAAATTGTTGAAAATTCCTAGTGGTGGCCGTATTTTTAGTGTATTACAGACTAAAGCTGCCATAAGTTTACTATTATGAGTAATTTGTTCATGCCGGTACGCGTTAAGTTGATCAAATAATGATTTATCACCCGCTATGTGTCTGATTTCAGTGAAAACATTGAGCTTCAGTAACTGATCATACTCTGGTGTTCTGGCCCATTTTCGATAGTATTCCTTCCAAACTCTTAATGGTTGGCACCACTGACGTGTAACAGCCATAAAACGTCCAGTGCAAAGCGAGTATCCGC
>NZ_JAVRBF010000489.1:0-337 GCF_032436805.1 Streptomyces sp. P17
TGTGCAGCAATTGACCGTTAGTTTTGACGATTTGAGCGATGATTACGACGCGACAACTGCAAGCTTCACGTCATCTATTGAAGCTTTGACAAGTGCGGGGAGTGCGCAGGCCGGTCGCATTGACAACCTTTTTGCCGCGCTCGGTGGCAACAACGCTCAAATCAATATTCGATGGGCGGTTTCTGCTGCCATCGGTGGGTATGCCGCACGTTGGGCGCTGCAAGCGGCAGTTAACGCGGACGGCTTGTTTCGTCAAGCGTCGATGTTCGTGGATGTTCCTGCGGCAACGTCTGACCCTACACGTATTGGCTTCATTGCCGATCAAATCATAATGACC
>NZ_JAVRBF010000490.1:0-336 GCF_032436805.1 Streptomyces sp. P17
GTCCATATCTTGGAGATGACTTCAGATACTGGGGAACCGTCTAAGGAGACTTTCATGCTCCAATGGCTCGAAATACTGTGTGCCGGTATTGTAAAAGTTACCGGCATACTCGTGATAACTGCAATTGAAGTAGGCCGACAAGTCGGCAAAGCAGTAAAACAACTTCAAAAGAACTCATCATTACAGCAAATACTCGTTTCGCTCAAAGAGTATTATGCTGAACCAATCAAGGAGAATGTGACCGTGGACTTGTATGAAGCACAGCTTGAGATGGAAAAACAGTTCGATAAGAACCAGACGCATAAGCGTATCTCCGCAGAATATGCAGCGTCAGAC
>NZ_JAVRBF010000491.1:0-336 GCF_032436805.1 Streptomyces sp. P17
GTTAAATTTCCTTCTTACATTCAAGGTGGGATTAAAGCGACGCAAGATAACAAACGTGATTATATTGAAAATGCTACCATTCATGGGCGCAGTCAAACGTTGATAAATCTTGACGTTAAAAATTTCTACCCAAATATAAAGGCAGACGAAGTAAAGAGTATTTTCAAGTATTTCTTTAAGTTTAGCGATGACGTTGTAGACATTCTAACCAAATTAACGACCTACCAAGGAAAGCTTCCACAGGGTGGTTGTACATCAAGCTATTTGGCAAATTTAGTGTTTTTTAACGATGAGTATCGTTTGGTAAGCTCTCTAAGAGGAAAGCAGATCAGATAC
>NZ_JAVRBF010000492.1:0-336 GCF_032436805.1 Streptomyces sp. P17
GCTATATAATTTCCTTATCGCTCTCAAACTTATCCAAAAGCATGTACAAGACGTCCCTCAGTTTCAGCGTGGGGAAGCACTGCCATCAACCATTCATGCCAAACAGCTTGATTCTATGCCGCTTCATGAAGCCTTAAGGGTGAGCATTGAGCCTCAAAAGGTGTTTGAGTACCCGCACAATATCCCCAAGCGTTTTGCTGGACTTATCCAATTGGAAGCCAACGAAAAAGAATATGAGCAAGCTCAAGCACTCACGCATCAAATCAACGAACTTAGGGCTACCATCGTCAACTACATTGCGGAAAAAGAGACAAATTACCGAAAACGGGCCAGACT
>NZ_JAVRBF010000198.1:0-965 GCF_032436805.1 Streptomyces sp. P17
TGAGGGTTTCACGTAGCCCAGACATATCCATCGGATTAGTTTTCACGATAGTAAATGAATGCGGTTTCTTTTTCATTGGTTCAGGCATTCTGTCTTCCACCATCGAATAGATGAGAAACAGAATTGCAATTATTGCCAGCATTCCTGCTAACCAAAACAGATTTGTGTTGTGGTATATTATTCCAGTAATTACCAGGATAATAGAGATTGCATTGAGGAGAATTGCCATTGTATTTCCTATCTAACTATCGATTTAAAAGGGTGCAACGTGGGATCGTAGAGACCCCACGTTATTCCTTTAGGCTTTAGGGAAGTATTTGTCTTTGATACGATTGAAGGTAGGTTCAAGGATGTCGTTAGCTTCATCGAAGTTTTTCTTTAGAGCATTGTTTTTGCTCAGTATTTCTTCTACCTGAGTTTTCTGATGAGCTAGTTCGAGCTTCTTTTCAGTGAGAATGGTCTCGAAGTAGTTATGCAGATCAAGCTCTGATGATACTTCTTGCTTAGCAAGAGAAGTAGTTACGTAACGATCAAGTGCATCAACTGACTTGGCAGTTGTGGATACGATTTTCGTAGATGCTTCTGCTGCAACAGTGACAGTGTTGAGGATAGCAGAGAGAGCGGTGCTGATGTTAGCCATGGTATGTACTCCGTTGGATGATGTGCTCAACGGCGCGTGAGCGCAAGTGTACTGAAGCCGGGTGGGTGCAGGACACCAGTGGTGTAGATACCGGGGGGGGGTACTTCATGTAATGACCGTGCTGCGCCCGGTGTACCCTACGCTTAAACATCTCCAAAAAAATAAACGCATGGAAAAATTTCAGCAGAAAAATTACATAAAGGATTACCCCACTAATATATGGGGTAACCTAGCTTTCGCATAACGAAGACTATCACTGCAATGGCTGTACCGAGATACATCATATACATACCCCAGCATTTGCTCATGGGGGTGTGCATGTCAT
>NZ_JAVRBF010000493.1:0-336 GCF_032436805.1 Streptomyces sp. P17
ATCCAGCGGCCTTGAGAATGGTCAAATCTGACTCACTGGCATTCTTACTGGACTTATTACCGCCCGATGCGTCAGGGAATACCTCGACCGCGTGACCCTTGTCCTTATAGCGCTCCACCAATAGCTGAGCCATATATGGAGTATCCCGACCGTCTGTAATCTCATCCACGGCAATAGGTCGGCCATCCCGGATTACGTAGACCACAGCGGCCATGTGCAGGCGGTTGAAGTCCATGCCCACCTTCAGCGGCTCTCGCTCCCGCATCTCCGCATCAGCATGGTTAAGCGTGCGCGAGAAGTCGGGGTAGACGCTGCCAGAGCTAAGATTGGTGAACT
>NZ_JAVRBF010000494.1:0-335 GCF_032436805.1 Streptomyces sp. P17
TGAAGATGCATATCCCTATGCGTCATCGGTTCCTCCCGGTTCAGGTGGTCGGCCTGACGTTCAAGGTTCCAGGCATTTTCCGCCTCGGCCCTCTTGATATCCGTCTGCCGAAGGAAGTGCGCTACAGCGACGGCATCTAAGCCGTAAGCCCAAAGCGAAAACCTAGCCCCGGCCCAACTGCCGGGGTTAAGGTGACAGAAGCATTCCGAAACCAACCCCTGACTGGAGGATATTATGACCAAGGTAACGAACAAGCACGTTGGTCTGCTGAACGTTGCGGGTCTTGAATGCCTTATCTTCCACCTGTACGGTGGCGCCAGGTCGCACGTCCAGAC
>NZ_JAVRBF010000495.1:0-335 GCF_032436805.1 Streptomyces sp. P17
CGAAATTATCGAGGGTATTGAGATCGGCAAACTGGTCCGGACGGATTGTGGCATTTGTAAGCATCACACTCTGTGCACCAACGACCTCAGGACGACCCAAACCACCACTGACCAGGACATCTTCGGCATTTGCACGAATCGACCACGTGTAGATATCTTCCAAGGCAATAGGCGCCGTCGCAACGTCAAAGTCACCTGCCAATACCGCCTCGACCAGTGCCAGCGTGTCGCGGAAATCGGCGTCGGTCTCCCCCGGAAAGCCGACAATGAAATCCGAGGTCAGCATGATGTCAGGCCGCGCCGCGCGGATGCGCCCGATCAGCGCCAGATACTCG
>NZ_JAVRBF010000044.1:0-78162 GCF_032436805.1 Streptomyces sp. P17
TCTCCGAATTCCTCCCGGCTCAGCCGGGAATACATCAAGGCGCCTCCATGGCGCACTCCGCCCACACCGTCTTGCCGACGTCCCGTTCGGCCACGCCCCACGTCTTCGCCAGCAAGGTCACCAGGATCAGGCCCCGGCCGCCCTCGCTCTCCGGCTCCGTCACGTACCGCAGTTTCCGGTCGCCTCGCGCATCGCTCACCTCGATACGGAGAGTGTCCTCCGGGAGCAGGAGCAGGCGGAGTTCGAAGGACCGGCCGGGGACGCGGCCGTGCGTGACGGCGTTGGCGGCCAGCTCCGCCACCAGGTGCTGCGCCGTCTCGCTGACCTCGCTGTCCTGGGGGTACCCCCAGACAGCCAGCTGTTGCGAGGCCAGATGACGGGCCAGCCGCGCTCCGCGCGGAGTGGCTCTGATGCGCTGGGCCAATTCAGCAGTGGGGGTGGTGATTTCGGCGTTCACGTCACCGAGAGTGGCGGGTTCTCTCTACCCTGACCAGGAGTGACAGGCCGACGCTGGGTATCTGTACGGCGACGCTGAGTTCGGCGTGCGGATCGTCGTGACGGGAGGGTGCGGGCGAGAGCGGGAACGAGGGCACGACGGGGTTGTTCATCGCACTCGGCAAGCAGGTGAAGCTCCTGCGGGAGCGGAAGGGGCTGACACAGAAGGAGTTCGGGGGGCTCGTCGGGTACGGCCCCGACGCCATCTCCGCGATGGAGCGCGGCGTACGCACGCCACAGCCCGAGCTGCTGGAGAAGGCCGACGAACTCCTGGATGCCGGGGGTCTGTTGAAGGATGTCATTCCCGAGGTCAGGGAGGCGATGTCGACGGCTCGGACGCGGCATCCGGAGTGGTACCGGAACTATGCGGGGTTGGAGGCGGAGGCGGTTGAGCTGCACTTCTACGCCAACCATGGCGTGCCGGGGCTGTTGCAGACCGAGGATCACGCACGGGCGGTGTTCGCCAAGAGGCGGCCGTTTCTCGACGAGGAGACGATCGAGAGGCGGGTGGCGGATCGCCTCTCCCGTCAGCAGGTCTTCGAGCGTTCGCCCTCTCCGATCGTGAGCTACGTCCTCGAAGAGGTCCTGCTGGACCGGCCGATCGGGGGCCGGCGCGTGCACGCGGACCAGCTTCGTCGCATGCTGCATGTGGGGCAGATGCAGAACGTCGAGATCCAGGTGATGCCGAGTCGTGTGGAGGAACACCCCAACCTGGGCAGCGCGTTCAATCTGCTGACACCCAAGGGCCACGGGCAGGTGGCGTACACGGAGGCGCAAGGGCACCCCCGGCTGATCACCGATCCTGAAGAGGTCCGGAAGATCGCAGATCGCTATGGGATCATGCGAGCAATGGCACTCTCCCCCGCGGAGTCCCGGAAGTTGATCGAGCAGAAGCTGGAGGAGCTATGAACAACGAGCAGCTCACCTGGTTCAAGTCCAGCTACAGCGACGGCGAAGGCGGCGAATGCCTGGAAGTTGCATACACCTGGCGTAAGTCCAGCTACAGCGACGGCGAGGGCGGCGATTGTCTGGAGGTAGCCGTAACCCCCTCCGACATCCGCCTCCGCGACTCCAAGAACCCCACCGGCCCTCAGGTCACCCTCGCCCCCGCCGCCTGGTCCGCCTTCCTCGCCTCGGACTACGTCGGGAACGCCGCCACGATGCCCAGTTCCTGAGCACCGGTCCCCGTAATGGCCGACCCCGTCCCCGGGAGCAGGACAGCCGGGCTGTAGTAGTCGCTCGACACCAGTACGTCCTTGTCCCCGTCGTCGGTCGCGCTGTCCTTGGTGACCTTGCCCGCGACCAGGCCGGCGGGTTCCAGCAGGGCGTTCGGGACGTGCTTGGTGACCGAACCCGTCGTACCGGTCTTGGAGAAGCCGCCGCGGTAGATGCGTACCGCCTCGATGCCGTCGGCGACGGCCAGGTCGGTCTTGCCGTCGCCGTTGAAGTCACCGGCCTCGATCTGCTTGCCGAAGCCGCGGTGGGAACTCGCGGTGATCTTCAGGCGGATGGCGCCCGTACCGGTGAGGCCGGACTGCGAGCCCCACACGAGCGTGACCGCGCCGGCGCTGGCCTTGTCGCCGGCCTTCTCGCTCAAGTCGGCGACGGCGAGGTCGGCGTAACCGTCACGGTTGAAGTCGGCGGCGGCCACGTCCTCGCCGAACGTGTCGGCGTACCCGCTCGCGTCACCGGCCGTGCCCGGGATGCCCGACGTGGACTGGGTGAAGGTCTTGGTGACGGTGCCGGTGCCGGGACCGTGGCCGTCCCGTACGTGACGGTGAACTGGCCGCCGAGTCCGGCGGCGGCGTAGTCGCGGTAGCCGTCGCCGTTGAAGTCGTCGGCGTACTTCGCCGGGGTGGCCGCGGTCGCGGCGCTCACGGAGAGGGTGAGCAGTCCGCCGGTGAGGGACACGGCCGTGGCCGTGGCGAGCGCACGGCGGAGGTGCTGCGCGTGGACATGGGTCTCCTGCGATGAGCCGGGATCAGCAAGCAGGAGACCCACGACAGTACTTGATGGTCGTACGCCTCTCCGGCCCTGTGTTCAGCGCTCGTACAACTCCTCGATCTCCCCCGCGAAGTCCTTCATGACCGCCGCCCGCCGCAGCTTCATCGACGGGGTCAGATGCCCGGCCGTCTCGGTGAAGTCGGTCGGCAGGATCGCGAAGCGGCGGATGGACTCGGGACGGGAGACCAGCTTGTTCGCGTCGTCCACCGCGCGCCGGATGATCGCCCGCAACTCCTCGTCGTGGACCAGGAGTTCGGCGGGTACCGGATGGCGGCCGTTCATCCGGCGCCAGTGGGTGATGCCGTCCATGTCGAGGGTGATCAGCGCGGTGACGTAGGGGCGGCGGTCGCCGAGGACCATGGCCTGGGAGATCAGCGGGTGGGAGCGGAGCCAGTTCTCCAGCGGCGCCGGGGCCACGCTCTTGCCGCCGGCCGTGATCAGCAGCTCCTTCTTGCGTCCGGTGATGGTCAGATAGCCCTCGTCGTCCAGCTCGCCGATGTCACCGGTGGCGAGCCAGCCGTCCACGGCCGCCGGGACCACTCCCCCGGCCGCCGGGTCCCAGTAGCCGCGCAGCACCTGCTCCCCGGCGATCAGGATCTCGCCGTCGGCGGCGATCCGGACCCGGGTGCCGGGCAGCGGCCAGCCCACGGTGCCCAGACGGGGTTTGAGCGGCGGGGTGACGGTGGCGGCGGCGGTCGTCTCGGTCAGGCCGTACCCCTCGTAGACCTCGATGCCGGCACCGGCGTAGAAGGCGGCGAGGCGGCGGCCGAGCGGTGAGCCGCCGCAGATCAGGTAGCGGACCCGGCCGCCCATGGCGTTGCGGATACGGCGGTAGACGAGCGGGTCGTAGAAGGCGCGGGCCATGCTCAGGGCGCGGCCGGGCCCGGATCCGGTGCCGTGCTGCCTGGCCTCCATGGCCTCGCCCCAGCGCCCGGCGACGGCGGCGGCCCGGTCGAACATGGTCAGCCGGCCGCCCTCCTCCGCCTTGGCGCGGGCGGAGTTGTAGACCTTCTCCAGCATGTAGGGGATGGCCAGCAGGCAGGTCGGGCGGAAGGCGGCGAGGTCGGCGAGGAGGTCCTCGGACTGGAGGCTGGGCGCGTGGCCGAGCCGGACCCGGGCGCGGACGCAGGCCACCGCCACCATGCGGCCGAAGACATGGGACATCGGCAGGAAGAGGAGGACCGAGACCTCCTCGCTCGACCTCGACTTGAAGACGGGGTAGAGGAGTTCGATGGCGTTGTCGACCTCGGCGAAGAAGTTGCCGTGGGTCAGCGCGCAGCCCTTGGGGCGTCCTGTGGTGCCCGAGGTGTAGATCAGCGTGGCCAGGGTGCTCGGGCCGAGCATGCCACGGCGGACCTCGACCTCCTGGTCCGGTATCGGGGCCCCGGCCTCCGCGAGCCGCTCCACATGGTCCTTCTCCATGACCCACAGGTGCCGCAGATCGGGGATGCGTTCGAGCTCGGGGCCGAGGGCGGCGGCCTGCGCGACGGTCTCGGTGACCAGGGCGACCGCGCCGGAGTCCTGGAGGATCCAGCGGGTCTGGAAGACGGAGGAGGTCGGATAGACCGGGACGGTCACCAGGCCCGCGGCCCAGGCGGCGAAGTCGAGGAGCGTCCACTCGTACGTGGTCCGCGCCATGACCGCGATCCGGTCGCCCGGCATCAGCCCCTCGGCGATCAGCCCCTTGGCCACGGCGAGCACCTGCGCGGCGAACCGCGTCGCGGTGACATCCGCCCAGCTCCCGTTCTCCGTCTTACGGCTGAGCAGCACCTTGTCCGGCACCGCGAGGGCGTTGTCGAACGGCAGATCGCCCAGCGAGCCGTGCGAGACGGGCGGCGCGAAGGGCGGGACGTACGCCTCCCGGACGACACCGTCAAGACGCCGGGTCTCGGGCTCCACCAGGGTGGGCGCGGGGGCGTCGTCGAAGGCGGCGGACGCGGCGAAGGAAGGGAGTGGCGTGGACACGGGCGGCTCCTGGCACGGCGTTCACGGACGGGTCCCCACGTGCGGAAAGGGGTTACCGCCGGTTAGGTAGGGGATCGTACGGGGCTTACGTGTGGGGGCTGTGCGTGTTCGGGGAGGGCTCGGGAGGGGGGCTGTGCAACCTCGGGGGTTACGTGAGGGTCACTCGGATTTCGTGCCGTACAGATGCGCTTACCTCCGGTAACCTTACTCCGAAGTAAGCAACTGTCACGAGGTGGAGGCTGCCATGACCGTCGCCCTCGGCGCCCTGCTGTCGCCGTTCAAACGGCCCCGCGCCGACGCGGACTTCCCCCGCACGCCCCTGGTCGTCCCCGGGGTGCGGGTGGACCTGGCGCGGCTCGCGGCCTACGAGCGGACATGCGGCTTCCCGACCGGGCAGGACGCGCTGCCGGTGACGTACCCGCATGTGCTGGGCTTCCCGTCGGCCATGCGGCTGATGAGCGCCCGGGACTTTCCGCTGCCGCTGCTCGGTCTGGTGCACACGTCGATCGAGATCACCCGGCGGGAGCGGCTCGGGGCGCTCGGGGAGTACGAACTCACCGTGTACGCCGACGGGTTGGCACCGCACCGGCGCGGCACGGAGGCGAGCGTCGTGACGGAACTCCGGGCCGGCGGGGACGTCGTATGGGAGTCGCGGAGCACGTATCTGGCGCGGCACGGGTCAGCGGGCGAGGGCGCTGCCCGGACGGTGGGGCAGCCGGCCCTTCCCACGGTCGCCGAGTGGCGGCTCGGTGGGGATGTCGGGCGGCGGTACGCGGCCGCGTCCGGGGACCGCAACCCGATCCACCTCCACCCGCTCACCGCCCGGCTGTTCGGCTTTCCTCGCGCCATCGCGCACGGCATGTGGACGGTGGCGCGCTGTCTCGCGGCGCACGGCGTGCCGGACGCGGCACGGGTGCGGGCGGAGTTCCGGGCGCCGGTGCTGCTGCCGGGGACGGTGACGTACGGGGCGGAGCGGGGGCGGTTCGAGCTGCGCGGCGGTGACGGTCGCCTACACCTGGCGGGGTCCGTCGGCTGACCAGGTCCGGCCCTCCATGAGGCTGCCGAGGCCTGCCCAGGCGAAGTTCATCATGGTCGCGGCGGCCTGGCGGGCGGTGACGGCAGGGGTGGCGTTGGCCCAGTCGGCGAGCGACTCGGCGGCGCCCACGAGGGCCTCGGCGAGCCCGGCGACCTCGTGCTCGGGGAGGTCGGGGTCGCGGTGGGCGGAGCGGGCGGCGGCGAGGATCAGCTGGGTGACGAACGCGACGATCTCCTCGCGCATCGCGGTCACCTCGGCGGCGAACGCGGGGCCGTGGGTGCGTGCCTGGAGATGCAGCACGGCCCAGCCGTCCGGGTGCTTGGCGGTGTGCGTGAAGAACGCCCCCAGGCCGTCCCAGAGTTGGCGGTCGGGGGGCGCGTCGGTCCGGACACCGGAGCGGACGGCGGCGGTGAGCGCCCGCGCCTCACGGCGTATGCAGGCGCTGAAGAGGTCTTCCTTGGAATTCAGGTACAGATAGACCAACGGCTTGGAGACACCGGCGAGTTCGGCGATCTCGTCCATCGAGGCGGCCATGTACCCACGGCGCCCGAAGGTCCGCACGGCAGCGTCCAGCATCTGCTGTTCACGGACGGCACGCGGCATCCGCTTGGTCTTCACGGCACCCATGGGGGCAAGACTAGGGGGTGTTTTGAAAGTCCTGTGCGGTGCCCGCGGTGTTCGGTGCGTGCCCTCGGCGTGCCGGACGAAGGCCCTCGTACTGGACGTACTTGGGTCTTTGGCCGGTGCGGCGAGGGTGCGTGCCGGGCGCCGTGGGTGCTGTGCGGGACTTTCAAAACACCCCCTAGGGCCTGTCTGACAATTCCCGTCGTCCGCCCGCAGGGCGGGCCGGGCGGCGGCGACGGGGGTGCCCCCGCGCGAGCGTGTTGAGCGTGGGGGAGCGTGCGATCGCAAGGCGCCGGAGCGCCCTCGTGGCGGAGCCACGTGGGTGGTTCGGCAACGCGGCTGGGGGTCCCCTCTGGGGGAGTGCGTGCCAGACGCCGCGCGGCAGACGGGAATTGTCAGACAGGCCCTACGACGTCTGCCCCTGTGCCCGTGCGGTGTCGTCGGCTACGTCTTCCTGGCCGCGGTTCGCCTCCAGGTTGGCCTTCACCTTGTCGACCTTCTCGACGATCTGCACGGAGGCGCGGTCGCGCTCCTTGCGCAGGACGACGAAGCTGATCGGGGCGGAGATCAGCAGGGCGAGCAGGACGACCCACATGCCGTTGGAGTCGCCGAGGCCGCGCGGGGCGAGACCGGAGTAGACGAGGCCCCAGACGACCACGAAGCAGCCCACGAAGATCCCGAGGCGCATCAGCGTGTAGCGGAGCATCTCAATCCAGTCTTCCGATTCCGACAAAGTCCCAAAGGTGCGACATCCAGTGAAGCATGCCCGCGAGGCGATCTTGAGGGCGGGGCTCAGTCGAGCGGCAGGAGCATGATCACGTCGTCGCGGAGGCCGTCGGGGGCGACCTGGATGGCGTCCGGTATCCGGCCGACCTCCTTGTAGCCGCAGGAGCCGTAGAAGCGCACGGCGGGTGGTGCGGCCCGAACAGGCGCAGGTCCTTCGTCCACCACTGCGGGCCACGCTCGTGGGGCTCCCCGAGCCGGGCTTCGGCTGTTTCGTCGCGGTGGTAGAGCGTCCAGGCCGGGGTGCCCTCGGCGAACAGCACGTGCGGGATGCGGGTGTCCGGGCGCATGAACCACACGTCGCGTACGCCGACGGCGGCGTAGTCGCGGTGCCGGGCCTGCCACAGTTCGTCGGTGATCAGCTCACGCTGGGCCTCCAGAGGATTGCAACGAGCACTGACAGTCCCTGCCCTGAGTGAGAACGGGTTCTGAGAACGAATCCGGGATCGGCGGGGGTCTCGCGGCCGGTGGTTGATCTTGCTCGCGCACAGGACCGTTTGTGAGAGTGGCCGCGCGTGCGGCGGAGGGGTTGAGCCTGCCTGCGGGAGGCGGCTCTTATCCGGTGATGGCGACCGGGGCGTCCCAGGCGTTGCGGTCGACGGTGATCGTGTGGCCGCCGCGGGTCTCCTTGCTGTTGACCATGTACTGGTGGGCGCGGCTGTGGTTGGTGTACAGCTTGGGGTCCCAGGGCCAGTCGGCGGTGGTGGTGTTCTTTTTGTTCCACAGCGCGTACCAGAGGTTGCCGGGGAGGTCGGTCCGGTCGGTGGCGGTGGCGATGGCCGTGGCGCTGGAGCCGGCGAAGCCGTAGTACCCGGCGCGGTATGTCTTGGCTCGCAGGGTCTTCGTGAAGGCGCGTACGTATGTGAGGGTGGCGTCGTTGCATGCCTTGTTCGTGATGTCGTACGACTCCATGTTGAGGTAGATGGGGCTGCCGGGCATGATGCCGAGTGCGGACGCCTTGGTGACGGCGTCGTTGGCGTTGCTCGCTCCGAGGGAGGCTGCCGTGGAGGCGGTGAACCTCTCCGGGTTCCTGCTGGTCTGGCAGGGCGGCTGGGCGCCGACGTAGAGGGGGATCAGCTTCCAGCCGGCGGTGCTGACGGACTTGACCCAGGAGGCGGTGAGGTTGGGCTGGGCGCAGCCGCGGTTCTTGCCGCCGATGTAGATCGCGGCGGCTCCGTAGAAGCCGGTGTTCCAGGCCTTCATCGCGGCGAGGGAGGGTGCCGTGCAGGTGTCGAACGCGCGGCCCGTGTACGTCTTCTGCGCCGGCCAGCTCGTGGCGGCCATGGAGGTCTGTGCCGCGATCCCGGCACCGGCGACCACGACGACACCTGTCGTGGCCCACGCGATGTAACGGCCTCTTCGGGACAGTCGGTGACTGGACATTTCCCACCCCATTTCGGATCGCGGCCTGCGGCCGCACTGGTGCACCGGCGAAGGCCAGCGAGCGCAGTGTCACACGACGGGACGAGCTGCAGCCCTCGGGGCTTTCCCTGGCGGCGCGGTTCAGCCCCGGCAGCGCCGGAGTGCTCCGCACCTTACCCAAGATCTACGGGCAGGTTCACGCCCCGGGGAGAGAACCGCACCCCGGTTTCAAACCCGTCCTGCCTGTGGCGCAGTTCACAGGCGGCAAGGAGACCCGGACTGCCGATCTTGCGTGGGCTCGCTGCGATTTTGGGTCTTTTCCTCCCGGCTACTTTCACGTCGGGATCACAAATGTGAGGCCTGAGGATGCGTCAGAAACCGAGGGACAACGGTGTTTGATAGACCCGCTCCTGAGGAGCGCGGGCAGATATGGTCGGGGAGGAGTCTCCGCTGCATAGCGGGAAGTCTCGTCCTGGCCTTGTCCGTCACCCTGATCGACGGGGTCGATCCGGCGTTCGCCGCCGATCGCGGCCAGCGGTCCGTCGAAGGTCCGAAGAAGGCGGCGGTCAGGCAGGCCGCCGACATTCCTTCCGCACGCGTAGCGGCCCGGTTGTCGGGCAAGCGTGTCGAGGCGTTGTCGGAGCGTACGGAGACGTCGACGACGTGGGTGAACAAGGACGGTTCGCTCACGACCGAGATGACCGCGGGCCCGGTCCGCTTCCGTGACGATGCCACGGGGAACTGGCGGGACGTCGATCTGGATCTTGTTGGCGGTAGCGGTGGCTCGGTGGAGCCGAAGGCGCACCCACGCGGTCTGAAGCTTGCTGGCAAGACCGGTGTCCCGGCCCGCTCGTTGAAGGCCGCGCAGGCCGCCAGGGCCACGGATCTGGTGACGCTCGGCGAGGGCGATCAGCAGATCACGCTGGGGTGGAAGGGCGGCCTGCCCGCCCCGAAGCTGGACGGCACCCGCGCCACCTACACCAACGCCGTGCCCGGCGCCGACGTGGTGGTCGAGGCGACCCGTACCGGCTTCGAGCAGTACGTCAGTATCAAGCAGCGTCCGACGGCCGGCGGCTACACCTACACGCTGCCGCTCAGCACCAAGGGCCTGAAGGTCAAGCAGCGGGCCGACGGCAGCCTGCTGTTCGCTGACAAGAAGAACAAGAACCGGGCGGTCATGCCGGCCCCGGTGATGTGGGACGCCACGGTCGACAAGGTCTCCGGTGAGAACACGAACCGGGCCAACGTGGCCATGAAGGTGGTCCAGCGCAAGGGCTCGGTCGACCTGGTCCTCAGCCCGGACGCGAAGTTCCTGGCCGACCCCAACACCAGGTATCCGGTCACCGTGGACCCGTCCACCGCCTCGCTGGGCAACGTCTTCGACACCTACGTCCAGCAGGGCGAGACCGTCGACTGGTCCGCCGACACCGAGCTCGACCTCGGCAACCCCGGCACCACCAACGCCGACGGCACCCCGCGTACCGCCAGGTCGTTCATCACGTGGAACACCGCGCCGATCTCCGACGCGCTCGTGTCCGACGCGAAGCTGAGCCTGTGGAACTTCCATTCCGGCAACACCGCGTGTACCGCCCAGCCCTGGGAAGTGTGGTCGGCCGGCAAGGCGTCCACCGCCTCGCGCTGGACCGCGCAGCCGGCCTGGACGGCGAAGAAGGCCACCTCCACCGAGACCAAGGGCAACCCGGCCTGCACCTCGGCTCCCGATGGCTGGATCAACGCCGATGTGACCACCCTGGTGCAGGAGTGGGCCTCGGCGAAGAACGCCACTTCCGGCATGGGCCTGCGCGCCACCAGCGAGACGGTGACCGCGCAGTGGAAGCGCGTCAACTCCGCCAACGCCGCCTCGAATCCGCCGAAGCTGGTCGTCACCTACAACTACCGGCCGCGCACCGGAACGAAGCAGGAAGCCGGTCCGCCGTACTTCTCCTACAGCGGCGCCTACACCGTGAACACCGTGACACCGACGCTGCGCGACACGTTCGTCGACGCCGACGGTGACAAGGTCAACGGCACCTTCCAGATCTTCGACAACGCCACCAACACCCAGGTCGGCGACGTCATCGTCTCGCCGTACGTGCCCTCCGGGCAGGTCGCCTCGGTCAAGGTCCCCGCCGGGGTCCTGGCCAACGGCAAGACGTACAAGTTCCGCACCTCGCCGTACGACGGGGCGAGCTACAACACCGGCTGGTCGGCGTGGAAGACCTTCACCGTCGACACAAGCGCCCCCTCCGCCCCCAGCAAGATCGTCTCCACGGACTACCCGAGCGGTCAGTGGGTCAAGGGCGCCGGGCAGGCCGGCACGTTCACCGTCACCCCGCCCGCAGCCGACCAGCAGTGGCTGGAGTGGTCGCTGGACGGCGTGACCTGGACCAAGGTCACCACCAACGGTGCCACCGCGGACAAGCCGATCTCCATCGCGCCCGCCCGCGACGGCACCCACACCCTGCAGGTGCGCTCGGTGGACAAGGCGGACAACAAGTCCGAGCCGATCGAGTACACGTTCAACGCCGGGCCCGGCGGCTTCATCCAGCCCTCCGAGGGCGAGCGCACCGCACGGCGCCTGCCGCTGATCGCTGAGGCCGACGCGGCCAAGTACGACAAGGTGTCCTTCTCCTGGCGGCGCTCCGAGGCCGACCCGTGGGTGCAGATCCCCGCCGGTGACGTCACCTCCGGCGGCACCCCGCTGACCGGCTGGCCCGTGCCGCTCACCGCCGGCAAGAACGCCGCCCTGGTCTGGAACGCCACCACCACCGTCGACCCCGACGGCACCGTCCAGATCAAGGCCGACTTCACCGGCCCCAACTCCGCCGTGGCCAGCACCCAGCCTCTTACGGTCGTTGTCGACCGTAAGGCCGACGGCGCGGCGTCCGAAGACATTGGCCCTGGCTCGCTCAACCTGCTCACAGGTGACTACACGCTCTCCGAGAGCGACGTTTCGTACCTCGGCCTCACCGTGAACCGTACGGCGTCCTCCAGGACCCCCGATGCCGGAGCGAAGCAGGAGGGGCAGGTCGCCATCTTTGGAAAGGAGTGGACGACCGGCACGGCGGCTGAACTGACCGACTCCGACTACAGCCACCTGCGCCAGGTGTCTGCGACTGCCGTCGCCGTGGTGACAGCCGACGGCAGCGAACTGTACTTCACGGCTAACGCCGCCAAGGCGGGGTGGATCCCCGAACCTGGCGCCGAGGACCTCACGCTCAAGGGCGATGTGGGAGGTACGTTCACGCTCTCCGACACCGACGGGGCGGTGACCACTTTCACCAAGCCAGACGACGCCGCCACCGCCTGGCAGGTCACCTCCACGCTGTTGGACGGTCTGGCCAACTCCACCACCACGGTGGTCTCTGAGGCCGTCAACGTCAACGGCAGAGTGCTGGCCCGTCCCAAGCGGGTCATCGCCCCGACGTCCGCTGCCACAGCCGCCGCCTGCACTGCAGATCCGGCCACGAGGGGTTGCCGTGCTCTGGAGTTCATCTACGCCACCGGGACCACCGCGACCAGCAGCGCCTTCGGCGACTTCACCGGACAGGTGAAGGAGATCCGGCTATGGTCCACCGCTCCCGGTGCGGCTACGGCGACCAGCAAAGCGGTCAGGGCATACCTCTACGACGAGTCGGGCCGACTCCGCCAGTCGTGGCATCCGCAGATCTCCCCTCCGCTGAAGACGGAGTACGCCTACGACGGTGCTGGCCGCGTCGCGCAGGTCACGGCTCCCGGTGAACTGCCGTGGAACTTCGCCTACGGCAAGGCCGGCTCCAGCAGCGCCGCCGGTGAGGGCATGCTCCTCAAAGCATCCCGCCCAGGTCTGAAGCAGGGCACCGCCGACGTCGTCGAGGGCGAGGGTGTCACCACAGTCGTCTACGACGTCCCGCTGACCGGAGCCAATGCCCCGTACCAGATGGGTGCTGCGACCGTTGCCACTTGGGGTCAGACGGATGTTCCCACCGACGCCACTGCCGTCTTCCCGGCTGACGCGACGCCGACCAGCAACTCCGGTGACAGTCTTGGCGCCGGCTCCTACACCCGGGCGGGGGTGACCTACATGGGCCTGTCGGGCCGCGAGGTCAACAGCGTCGCGCCCGGTGGACACGTCACCACGAGCGAATCCGACCGCTACGGCAACACCGTTCGCGAGCTATCGGCTGCCAACCGCTCTGTCGCGCTCGGCATCACTCCCGCAGACCGGGGTACCCAAGCCGAACTCGGCATCGGACAGCTGACGTCGGCGGAACGCGCGGAACTGCTGTCCACCCGATCGGTCTACAACGCGGACGGCACACGGGAACTGGAAGAGTTCGGCCCTCTGCGCCGGACCGAACTGACCTCGGATCTCAAGTCCGGCTCCACCATTTTGGTTGCTGCTGGGAGCCCGGTGACCGCTCGCACCTGGACCGTCAACGAATACGATGCCGGACGCCCGACCGACGGCACTGCCACGGTCAAGGATCAGGTCACCAAAGTCACGACA
This sequence comes from Streptomyces sp. P17, assembly GCF_032436805.1. Classification (NCBI taxonomy): domain Bacteria; kingdom Bacillati; phylum Actinomycetota; class Actinomycetes; order Kitasatosporales; family Streptomycetaceae; genus Streptomyces; species Streptomyces sp. P17. The sequence goes on from NZ_JAVRBF010000044.1 coordinate 12,759, forward strand.
GGGGCGCAGATACGCGAGCACCCGGGTGTGCAAGGGGAGACCCGGGTCACACAGACCGAATACGACTGGGCCAAGGGCGTAGCCACGAAGACAGTCCAGGACCCGGCAGGCCTGGCGATCACCACGAGGACCGAGTACGACGCCCAGAGCCGAGTCTCCAAGGAGATCTCGCCTGGCTCCAGCGGTACTGACGCAGCCTCCCGCGTGACCACCTACTGGTCCGCCACGGGCACCGGCGCCTGCGCGGGACGGCCCGAATGGGCCGACCTCGTCTGTTCCGTCGGACCTGCCGGCACGATTACCGGCGGGGGAACCAACCCCACCGAACTGCCCACCACCACCACCGAGTACGACTGGTGGGGCAACCCGACCAGGGTGACCGACACCGCCAACGGCGTCACCCGGACCACCTCGACCACATACGACGCTGCCGGCCGTCCGGTCAAGGTCAGTGTCACCGGAGGCCTGGGCCAAGCCGTACCCGACAGCACCACCGAGTACGACCCGGCGAGCGGCAAGACCGTCAAGACCACCTCGCCGACCGGCGGGACGATCACCGAAGCGTTCGACAAACTCGGTCGGCAGATCTCCTACACGGACGCCGACGGCGGAACGACCACCACCGAGTACGACCTGCTCGACCGGCCGACGAAGGTCGCCGACAACTCACCGTCCACCGTCACCTACACCTACGACCACAGCGTCGAGCCACGCGGTCTGGCGACGAAGACCACCGATTCCGTCGCAGGAGTCTTCACCGCCACCTACGATGCGGACGGCTCGGTCAGCAGCGAGACCCTCCCCGGGGGATACACCCTCGCACAGACCGAGGACACCAGCGGGTCGGCAACCCGCCGCACCTACACGCGCGACAGCGACGGCACCCTCGTCTACTCCGACTCGGTGACCGAGTCTGTGCACGGCCAAGTCACCAGCCACGCCGGATGGTCCGACCAGAGATACGAGTACGACGCGGTCGGTCGGCTCACCGCGGTCGACGACACCGTCGAGACCGTCTGCACGCGCCGCACCTACGGGTTCGATCAGCGCACGAACCGGATCTCCTTCGGCACCGCCGCCGCAACGCCGGGGACGGACTGCCCCACCACCGGGGGCACCACCACGACATCCACCTACGACAGTGCCGACCGCATCACCGGCGCCGGCTACAGCTACGACGCATTCGGGCGCACCACCGCTCTGCCTACACACGGGACCGTCGGCTACTTCACCAACGACCTCGTGTACCAGCAGACGGCGAACGGCAAGCGGCAGACCTGGCAGCTCGACGCCGCCAGCCGCTTCCGCTCCTGGAAGGTCGAATCCGGTAGCGGCACGACCTGGACGCAGACGGCGTCCAAGGTGAACCACTACGACGGCGACGGCGACAGCCCTCGATGGATCGTCGAGGACACGGCCACCGGCGCGCTCACCCGCAACGTCGACTCGGTTTCCGGCGACCTAGCGGCGACCACCAGCGGGACCGGGGACGTCGTCCTGCAGCTCACCAACATCCATGGTGACGTCGCTCTCCAACTGCCCGTGGACAGCTCCAAAGCACCTGTCGCTCTCGACAGCGACGAGTACGGCAACCCCCGCAGCGGGCAAGCTGCTGCCCGCTACAGCTGGCTCGGCGGCAAACAGCGGTCTGCCGAAACCCTCACCGGACTCACCTTGATGGGGGTGCGGCTCTACAACCCGGCGACCGGGCGCTTCCTGTCCACCGACCCGGTCTACGGCGGAAACGCCAATGCCTACGACTACGCGCACGCCGACCCGGTCAACCGCTTCGATCTGGACGGGAAGTGGAGCTGGCGCAAGGCATGGAATAGGACGAAGCGATTCGTCAAAAAGTACAAGTGGGACATCGCGCTGACTGCGGTCAGCTTCGTCCCGGGACTGGGCGCGGCGGCCTGGGCCTATCGCGCCTACCGGGTGGTACGCGTGGCACGCATGGCCCAGAAGCTCAACTACGCCGGCGGTAGCCTCAGGAGCACGCGAGCCACTGCCTGGCTTGCGGGCCGCATGTGGGTCGGCCGTGGCGCCGTACGAGGGACGGCGAAAAACGGGGCCAGGATGTGGTCGAGGGGTCAGTACGCCTACCGGGCATCCGCCAAGAAGGGCAAGTTCGGCCGGTCCTCGAACCTCACCTATGGCACGAAGGGCCACAGCTCGAACGGCAAGAGCAGCTACTTCAACTTCCACATCAACCATGTAAGGATCCGGCAGTGGGGTCGATACTGATAGACCGCTCGTCCTGGCCGGAGGACGGCAGGGTGGGCCGCATCACCGCGGGTGAGTACGCAGGGTCATACCTGCTCCTCGCCGTGGAGATCAATGACTCGTGGGCCTTCTACATCAGCGAAGACCCGAGAACCGGAAAGGCCGACGAGCTCAAAGCCGACGACTTCTGGGCCAGTGACGAGGACGCTCCTCGCCTCGTCGAGGAAATGGCGGTCGTCTGGGCGGAGGAGTCGCACGACGCGGCACTGGAGAGGGAGATCTTCGACATCCGTGGTGAGTGGCACAAGCGGCGCCGTAGAAACTCTCTGATCCGATCATTGTTCCGGCGTCCGGGACAGCGGGACTGATCACGTGGGGCCACTGGCCGGAGCGCTCCTCCAGCCGGTGGCCCCGCCTGCGGAACCGGCCGACCATGTCGCCGCCGACAGCGGTTCCACGGGACCCGCTGAACCTGTCCCCGAAGGGGCACCAGGGCATCGGCGGCGTCAGCCGCCCGGCACAGACACTACAACCGGCGCGTGTCCGCCAGGCCGATCGTCTCGACCGCTTGTACGTATATGGCAGCACTGCCTACGCGGCAGTAGACAGGATTGATATGCAAGTCCGCCCGCAGAGCAGAGGCATCCCTGATCTGGCTACCTCTGGCGATGCGCTCGCGGCATGGCTTTTCGACCGGATCGGCGACCGGTTCTACGGGCCTGCCGAACAGCCGGGCACGGAAGAACTGGCGGCGGCGTGGAAACGGGTCAGGTCGAAGCCGGGACGACTGTCGACCAAGACAAGCGACGAATGGGCCCGGATCGAGTCATTCACGGGTTTCAGCGGCTTCGGCTGGTTCCTGCTCACCACGCTTGTCGGTGTGCTGTTCCTGATCCTCCCCGTCACCGGGTGGGCCGGCACGCTGGTGCACGCCCTGATCCTGATCACTGTGTCGCTGACCGCGGGGCTCGCTGCGACACGCCTGGCCGTGCACTACGCAGCCAGCGCGGCGATCTCCCGCAGTTACGCATCGAACCGCCGCATCCGTAGTGTCACTCTCCTGCTCCGCACCCGGGCCGTCCTCGCTGTCGCCGCGGTAGTCGCGGCCGTCCTGTACCTCTCCTTCGGGCTGCAACGCTCCTGATGAGCAGGGCCTCGGTCCTCATGATGCCTGACCGCCCGCGGCCGGTCAGGCGGCCTGGCCGAAGCCGGCGGCGGCCTGGTGCTGGTTGTGCAGAGGGGTGAAGTCGACGTCGAGCTTCGGGTCGTACGCCTCCGGCTGGATGCCCAGCTCGTGCGTGCTGTACTCGCCGAACCGGTTGATGTGCTCGGTCAGGTGCGGCGAGATGTGCGCCAGGTCCTCCGGCTCGATCGTCCAGCCCTCCTCCAGCAGCTGGCGGACGATCTCGGCGATGTCCAGGGCATTGTGGAAGATCACCGCGTTCGTGAGCAGCGCGTTGAACTTCATCGCCTTCTCCTGCTCGACCGGGTCGTTGTCGGCGATGACGCCACGGTTGCCGAACCTGACCCACTGGGAGAAACCGGTTGAACGACTCGACCTTGTTCGTCGCCGCGGTCACCCGCCGCCGCAGCGGCGCGTCGGTGATGCGCTGATACGACTTCAGCATCAGTAGCAGGGCCAGCAGATGCTCATCACAGTCCGTGGCATCGGACGCCCACTGAAGCTCATCGCGCGTCGGCGCGAGGAACTGATGCAGCGCGTGCGCGGTGATCAGTGCCTGACCAGTTCCGGGCGTATCGCCTCCCGCGTCACCGGGGGTACGAAACCGACGGAGCCACCGGTGTTCGTCACATCCGTCCACAGGTCGAGGACGCCGTCGCGGAGGGTGGGGTCGACGGCGGGATCGAGAGTGAAAGTAAGGGCCACGAATGCATAGTAGCCATTACTTCATTGCCCGCGCCGCCACTTTCAGATCCGAGACCAGCCCTCGGTACGCGGCCTCGCGATCGTCCGCACGCAGCACGGACGAAGGGTGAACAGTCGGAACCAGCCGCTCCGGATGCCCGTGGATCTCCTCCTCCAGAACCGTCCCGCGCACCTGCGTGACCCGGAACGACGACCCGAGCAGCGCCTTCCCCGCGGTCGCCCCGAGCACGACGATCAGCTCCGGCTCCACGGCGGCGAGCTCGGCGGCCAGCCAGGGGCCGCAGGCCGTCATCTCGCGGAGGGTGGGCGCCTTGTGGATACGGCGCTTCTTCGGCTCGGCCTGGGTGAACTTGAAGTGCTTGACCGCGTTGGTCACGTAGGTGTCGGACGGATCGATCCCGGCCTCGGCGAGAGCGCGGTCGAGCAGCTTCCCGGCGGGTCCGACGAACGGCTTGCCCTGCCGGTCCTCCTGATCCCCGGGCTGCTCCCCGACGAGCATGACACTGGCGTGCGCGTTCCCGGCACCGAAGACGGTCTGGGTGGCGTCCCGGTGCAGGGGACAACCACGACACTCGGCGGCGGCCCGGCGCAGGGCGGTCAGAGTCGCTTTCCCGGGCTTCTCCGGGAGGAAGGGCTCGGCGGTGTAGGCGTCTTCAGGGGCCTTCGTGCTGACCATGCCCGGTCGAGTACCCACCCAGGGGCGCGGGGAACTGCGCGACCAGCCCCCACACGCCCGCAGCCGAAGTACGACCCGACTTCACACCCGCATCGGCTGAGGGGACTCGCGGCGCTCCGGGTCCGGGCCCTCGTACTCGCGGATGATCTCGTACCGCGTGTTCCGCTCCACCGGCCGGAAGCCCGCGTCCCGGATCAGGTCCAGCAGATCCTCACGCGTGAGCTTGTTCGGCGTGCCGTAGTTGTCCGCGTCGTGGGTGATCTTGTACTCGACCACCGAACCGTCCATGTCGTCGGCGCCGTGCTGAAGCGCGAGCTGGGCCGTCTGGACGCCGTGCATGACCCAGAAGACCTTGACGTGCGGGACGTTGTCGAACAACAACCTCGACACCGCGAAGGTCTTCAGCGCTTCCGCCCCCGTCGCCATCTGCGTGCGCGCCTGGAGCCGGTTGCGGACCTTGCCGTCCTGCATGTCCACGAAGTCGTGCTGGTAGCGCAGCGGGATGAAGACCTGGAAGCCGTTCGTCTCGTCCTGGAGCTCACGCAGGCGCAGGACGTGGTCGACGCGGTGCTTCGGCTCCTCGATGTGGCCGTACAGCATGGTGCACGGGGTCTTCAGACCCTTCTCGTGCGCCAGACGGTGGATGCGCGACCAGTCCTCCCAGTGCGTCCGGTGGTCCACGATGTGCTGACGGACCTCCCAGTCGAAGATCTCCGCGCCACCGCCGGTCAGGGATTCCAACCCCGCGTCGATCAGCTCGTCGAGGATCTCCGAGGCCGACAGACCGCTGATCGTCTCGAAGTGGTGGATCTCCGTCGCCGTGAAGGCCTTCAGGGACACATGAGGGAGCGCCGCCTTCAGCTCCCGCAGCGAGCGCGGGTAGTAGCGCCACGGCAGGTTCGGGTGCAGCCCGTTGACGATGTGCAGCTCGGTGAGGTTCTCCGACTCCATCGCCTTGGCGAGCTTCACCGCCTCCTCGATGCGCATCGTGTACGCGTCCTTCTCCCCCGGCTTGCGCTGGAAGGAGCAGTAGGCGCAGGACGCCGTGCACACGTTGGTCATGTTGAGGTGACGGTTGACGTTGAAGTGGACCACGTCGCCGTTCTTGCGGGTCCGCACCTCGTGGGCGAGCCCGCCGAGCCAGGCCAGGTCGTCCGACTCGTACAGCGCGATGCCGTCCTCGCGGGTCAGCCGCTCACCGGCCCTGACCTTCTGCTCCAGCTCGCGCTTGAGCCCGACGTCCATGCGTAAACCTCTCCTCGACCGACTGGATAAACCGTACTCCCCCACTCTTCGGGCGGGGGGACCCCCATACGGCCTGCGGCCTACGCCTCTTCCGGCAGTTCCCCGACCCGGTTCTCCCACTTCGTGGAGAGCACGATGGTCGTACGGGTCCGGGACACGCCCTTCGTCCCGCTGAGCCGCCGGATGATCTTCTCCAGGCCGTCCACGTCGTTCGCCCGCACCTTGAGCATGAACGAGTCGTCGCCGGCGATGAACCAGCAGTCCTCGATCTCGGTGAGCTCCTTCATCCGCTGCGCCACGTCCTCGTGGTCGGCCGCGTCGGAGAGCGAGATGCCGATCAGGGCGGTGACCCCGAGGCCGAGGGAGGCGGCGTCGACGGTGGCGCGGTAGCCGGTGATGACCCCGGCCGCCTCCAGCCGGTTGATGCGGTCGGTGACACTGGGTCCCGACAGGCCGACGAGGCGCCCCAGCTCCGCGTAGGAGGCCCGGCCGTTCTCCCTCAGGGCCTGGATGAGCTGCCTGTCCACCGCGTCCATGCGATTCGAAGCCTTCCGCTGAAACGATCTGAAAAGGTCGATGAGTCCTGAAGTGGTGCTCAGGTGGTGCGTGCGCCGCCGAGGTCGCCCTTCCAGCGGCGGTAGAGCCGGTGCTCCACGCCCGCCGCGTCGAGAACGCGTCCGGCGACGAAGTCCACCAGGTCCTGGATGTGGGTGGCCCCGGCGTAGAAGGCGGGCGAGGCGGGTACGACGGTGGCTCCCGCGTCGTCGAGGGTGACCAGATGCCGCAGCGTCTGGCCGTTCAAAGGGGTCTCCCGAACGGCGACGACCAGCTTGCGGCCCTCCTTCAGGGTCACGCTCGCGGTCCGCTGCAGCAGGTCCTTGGACAGCCCGAGCGCGACGCCCGCGACCGCGGCGGTGGACGCCGGCACGATGAGCATGCCCTTCGTGGGATACGAGCCGGAGGACGGCCCGGCCGCGAGATCCCCGGCACTCCAGTGCCGTACCCCCTCGGTGTCCACATCGAAGGTGCCCGGCTTTCCGTCCGCCCCCCGGGACAGCCATTCCCGCAGGTCGTCCTCCCAGTGCGCGTCCCGGAAGGAGATCCCGGTCTCGTCGAGCAGGGTGAGCCGCGAGGCCCTGCTCACCACCAGGTCGACGCTCTCCCCCGCCGCCAGCAGAGCACGCAGCACAGCAGCCGCGTACGGCGTCCCGGAAGCTCCGGACACCCCCACGATCCAAGGCACGCGCTGCGATTCTCCTGCGTTCACATCTTGAGCGTACCGGTGGACGGGACGGTCAGACGGTCAGCCCCCGCACCAGGAGGTCCAGCAGCGCGCAGCCGAACAGGGCGATGCCGATAAAGCCGTTGACGCTGAAGAACGCCCTGTTGAGGCGGGACAGGTCGTGCGGGCGGACGATGTTGTGCTCGTAGACGAAGGCGCCCGCGACGATCATCAGGCCGAGCCAGAAGAACGCGCCCGCGTCGGTCGCCACCGCGTACCAGATGAGCAGGGCTGTCGTCAGCGCGTGGCAGACCCTCGCGCCCTGGATCGCCGCCGGGATGCCGAAGCGGGCGGGGACCGACATGACGCCGGTCTCCCGGTCGGCCTCCACGTCCTGGCAGGCGTAGATCAGATCGAAGCCGCCGATCCAGATGCCCACCGCCAGGCCCAGGATCACCGCGTCCCAGGACCACTCGCCGGTGATCGCCAGCCAGCCGCCCACCGGGCCCATCGCCTGGGCGAGACCGAGGATGGCCTGCGGGTAGTTCGTGAACCGCTTGCCGTAGGGGTAGATCACCATCGGGATCACGGCCACCGGGGCCAGGGCCAGGCAGAGCGGGTTCAGTGCCGCTGCCGAGCCCAGGAAGATCACCACCGCGATCAGCGCGCCCGTCCAGGCGTGCTTCACCGACATCGCGCCGGTCACCAGCTCGCGGTGGGCCGTCCGGGGGTTACGGGCGTCGATCTCGCGGTCGATGATCCGGTTCACGGCCATGGCGAAGGTGCGCAGGCCGACCATGCAGACGGTGACGAGCAGCAGCCGGCCCCAGTGGATGTTCTTGTCCCACTGGAACATCGCGGTGAGGGCGGCGATGTAGGCGAAGGGCAGGGCGAAGACGGAGTGCTCGATCATGACCAGGCGCAGAAACGCCTTGGTGCGTCCCGGCTGCGGGAGAGCGGCTGACGCGCTGCTCACAGTCCGTACTCCTTCCAGCGGCGGTCGACCGTCGCCGCCGTCTCCGGATCCGACTCCACCATGTCCGGCCAGCCCCCGTCGCGTGTGTAGCCCTCCTCGGGCCACTTCTCCGTCGCGTCGATGCCCGCCTTGCCGCCCCAGAACTGCTGGTAGGAGGCGTGGTCGAGATGGTCGACGGGACCTTCCACGACGCTGAGGTCACGGGCGTAGTCGGTGTTGCCGAGGGCCCGCCAGGCGACCTCGTGCAGATCGTGGACATCGCAGTCGGCGTCGACGATCACGATCAGCTTGGTCAGCGACATCATGTGCGCCCCCCAGATCGCGTGCATCACCTTCTGCGCGTGCTTGGGGTACTTCTTGTCGATCGAGACGATCGCGCAGTTGTGAAAGCCGCCGGCCTCGGGCAGGTGGTAGTCCACGATGTCCGGGACGATGATCTTCAGCAGGGGGAGGAAGAAGCGCTCCGTCGCACGACCCAGGGGTCCGTCCTCCGTCGGAGGGCGGCCTACGACGATCGACTGGAGCAGCGGACGCTTCCGCATCGTCACACAGTCGATCTTCAGGGCGGGGAACGGCTCCTGCGGGGTGTAGAACCCGGTGTGGTCGCCGAAGGGGCCCTCCGGCAGCATCTCGCCGGGCTCAAGCCAGCCCTCGATCACGACCTCCGCCTGCGCCGGGACCTGGAGCGGGACCGTCTTGCAGTCGACCATCTCGATCCGCTTGCCCGCGAGGAACCCGGCGAACAGGTACTCGTCGATGTCACCGGGCAGCGGGGCGGTGGAGGCGTAGGTGACGGCCGGGGGACAGCCGAAGGCGATGGCGACCGGCAGCCGCTCGCCCCTGCGCGCGGCGACCTGGTAGTGGTTCCGGCTGTCCTTGTGGATCTGCCAGTGCATCCCGATCGTGCGCTTGTCGTGGCGCTGGAGCCGGTACAGACCGAGGTTGCGGACCCCGGACTCCGGGTCCTTGGTGTGGGTGAGCCCCAGGTTGAAGAAGGAGCCGCCGTCCTTGGGCCAGGTGAACAGGGCGGGAAGCCGGTCGAGATCCACGTCGTCCCCGGTGAGGACTACCTCCTGCACCGGCGCGTCACCGGACTTGACCTTCTTCGGCGGTACGTGGGCCATCGCGCCGAGCTTGCCGAAGGCCTCCCGCACACCGACGAAGCCGTGCGGCAGCTCGGGCCTGAGCAGCCCGCCGATCTTCTCGCTGATCTCGCCGTACGACTTCAGGCCGAGGGCCTTCAGCAGCCGGCGGTCGGTGCCGAAGACGTTCATCGCGAGGGGCATCGAGGAGCCCTTCACGTTCTCGAAGAGCAGTGCCGGGCCACCCGCCTTCTGCACCCGGTCGACGATCTCCCCGACCTCCAGATACGGATCGACCTCAGCCTTGACGCGCTTGAGGTCGCCTTCGCGTTCCAGTGCCCTGAGCAGGGAACGAAGATCGTCGTAAGCCATGGGGTCAAGTATCCCCGAGCGGCTACCCTGGCCCTGTACCTGGGGGCTGTGATCGCGGCCCCGACCACCATCTCGCGGGAGGGACCATGCTCCGGGTGCTGTTTTTCCTCGTACCTCTGGCGTTGAGCATCTACGCGTTCATCGACTGCATCAGCACCAAGGACGAGGACATCCGTCACATCCCCAAGCCGCTGTGGGCGATCCTCGTGCTGCTCTTCCCGCTCGTCGGGTCGATCTCGTGGCTGATCGCGGGCAAGAAGCGGGCGCCTGCGGCGGAGGGCTGGTCGGGGGTACGGACGAACCGGTCCCGTCACTGGGTCGCCCCCGACGACAACCCCGAGTTCCTGAAGTCCCTGGACGACGACGACAAGAACAAGCGGGACGAGCCCTGACATGGAGCTGCGGCTGCTCGTCACCTTCGAGAAGGTCGCGACCGTCCTCAGCTTCACCCGGGCGGCGGCCGAGCCGGCGTACGCGCAGTCCAGTGTCACCAGTCAGATCCGCGCCCTGGAATCCTCCCTCGGCACCGAGCTGTTCGACCGGCTCGGCGGCCGGATCCGGCTGACGCAGGCGGGTGAGCGGCTGCTGCCGTACGCCCGGCAGATCATCGAGCTCGCCGAGGAGGCACGGGCCGCGGTGACGGCGGCGGAGGAGCCGACGGGCTCGCTCGTCGTCGGCACCATGGAGTCGCTGACCTCTTACCGGCTGCCCCCGCTGCTGGAGCTCTTCCACCACCGCTGTCGGCGGCCCCGGCGATCCAGATCCGGTGCTTCATGTCCCCCTCCATTCCTGCGCGTCAGCACTGTGACGCCGGAGGGGGCTCGGACGTTCACTTCGACCGCGCGAGTCGTTCCACCTCGGGCGGCAGTTCACCGTTCGGACGGGTGGCGACGAAGATGAGGTCGTCCGGGGCGTCCCCCACCGCGATGGCCACATCGGGGTCCAGGCCCTCGATCCGGTACGCCGTGGTCTCCTGCACGGGAGAGCCGTCGTCGCCGTCGCCCGGGGTGTCGTCGCACGGCGGCTGGGTCGCCGTGCCCAGCTCCTCCCCCCGCTTGTAGTCGATGTTGGCCACGTCCGTGTAGCTGCGGCCGTCGTAGTCGATGACGTAAGCGCAGGACGCCGCCGCTCCCCCGGACTCCGGCTCCCCGCCCCCGTCCGACGCGGTGCACCCGACTGCTCCCAGGGCCACCACCGTCATCCCGGCCAGCACAACTACCGATCTCATCGGTCCCCTTCCTCATGATTCCGATGACTCAGACGTGGCGGTCACCATTTTCGTTCGGTCAGGGGGCGTCGATGATGTCGCCGTTCTTGTCGAGGGTGTGGGTGCGCCAGTACACGTCCCACTTGTCGTCGACCTGCTTGGGGACCTTGCCCTCGGGGTAGCGCACATAGCCCGCGGGGGGCTCGTCGCCGTTCGCGACGCAGGCCGAACCCGTGCCGTTCACCGTCATCACGGGGTACTCGCCACTGCTGCAGATGTCCTCCCGGTACTCCCATCCGGAGCATCCGGTGAGCGCCAGGGCCGCGGCCACCCCGGCGGCGACTGCGAGGGCCTGGAACCTGCGGGGCATGGACACGATGGTCTCCTGTGGGTCGGTTTTCCGGTCTGCCCCCACTCTCGCCACCGGCGACCGCCGCGCCCTGAGCACGCGTACTCAGAAGCACGCGCTCCGATGCTCAACTCCTGGGTCGCACTCCTCGCAGTTCATCGGCCAGGGGTCGCAGAAGCTCCAGTTGCCGTAGCCGCCGAGCTTCCAGCCGGGGGCGACGGCCAGGCCCGACTGGTAGTCGTACGGGCTGCCCTCCTCCCAGGTGAGGATGCGCTGGTGGAGGTCCTCGTCGAGCTCGTGCCTGGCCGGGTACTCGACCGCCGGCTCCGGAGGCAGCAGACACGGCTCGGGCAGATACCCGTCCTCGCTCACCACGGGCGGCCACTGCTCGTCATGCACCTCCCCCACGTCGGCGGCCGTCCGCCGGCGCAACTGGACACCCGGCATGCAGTCCTCGCCGTGCTCGAAGGAGCACCACAGCACCTGGAGCAGATCGGTGCCCTCCGGGCGGGGCAGGGACGGGACGTCACGGGCGTAGAGCTGGAGGACGGGGAGAGCAGGGGGGACCTGGCCGTCCAGGGGCTTGCGTACGCCCGTGTAGCCGAGGCCCTGGACAAAGGCCCGCTCCTCTGGGGTGAGGAAGTCCTTCCCCTTGAAGCGCGGGCGGGCCCAGCCCTCGGTCAGGATCCGGCGCTGTCGGCGCAGGTCGCCTGGGTCGTAGCCGACCAGCCAGGGGCCCGTCTGCTCCGGACAGGTGGGCCAGGATTCGTCGGCCGGCCACAGCAGGGGTCCGCCGACCGAGCTGTCCGCCACCGTGGGCTCGGCGGGACGCGGATGCAGCCGGACGCAGGTGCGGGCGAGCGGCGCCAACTCCGGGAAGACGGCGGCTATGTCGGCCGGAGGGGGAGGTGTCGTACGGGTCATGGCGCGAGGCCAACGTCGCATTTCAGGTCGTGCGCCGACACTTTCGTATCGCAACGGACGCCACGCGATCCAGTCCGCACCAACTCCCCCTTCTTACCCTGGCGTTGACAGACCTCACGCGTGAACAGCAGCGGTGGAAGCACGGGCGGATCGACGGGGACCGCGCCAGGGGATATGCGGTGGGCAGAGTTTTGCATGGGCGCGGAGCACTGTTCGGCACCGATCCGGCCGGGCTCGCTGGATCTGCCTGGACGTGCACGGCAACCCGTACGACAAGGCCGTACCGATCGTGGAGCTCACGCCCGAGGGCCACGCCCGGTTCGTGAGGACAGCCCGGCCGGAGGGGAAGCCGCCGGGGAAGGAGTGCCTGCCGAACGTCCTAGGCGCCGCCGAGAAGGTCGATCAATCGTTCGAATCGAGCCCGCCAGCGCTCCTCCGGCTCTTCCTCGCCCTCGAACTCATGGGTGAAGCGGAGGGCGCTGCCCTCGTCGCCGTCGCGCTCCAGATGGAAGCGGATCCGGCCGCCGCCCTCGACCGTGTACTCGGCGACCCGGTCCACATCCCAGGCCGTGACCTGCCCGGCTCCCAGGCCACGCAGCGCGACGATCCCGCCGAGCCGGGGTTCGAGAACATCGACGCCGGTGAACCACCCGGCCAGCCCCTCCGGGGTCGCGAGCGCCGGCCAGACCGTCTCCATGGGCCTCGGGAGGCGCACCAGAAAGTGCAGGATGTGCCTGGTCCCATGGGTCTGGCTGGTGCCCTGTTCGATGGATCCGGTCATGACACCAGCCTGACCCTTGGGGGGAGCTTCCGCACGCGGTTACGGACCTCAGAAGCCGACGGACTGGAGCGCCCCCAGGCCCACGTCGGCGTAGGAGTGCTTGCCGGAGACGAAGATGTTGACGCCGTAGTAGTTGAACAGCCAGCAGCCGAAGGCGACCAGGGCCAGGTAGGCGGCCTTGCGGCCCTTCCAGCCGGCCGTGGCGCGGGCGTGCAGGTAGCACGCGTAGGCGACCCAGGTGATGAACGACCAGGTCTCCTTGGGGTCCCAGCCCCAGTAGCGGCCCCAGGCGTCGCCCGCCCAGATCGCGCCCGCGATGATCGTGAACGTCCACAGCGGGAAGACGGCGGCATTGACGCGGTAGGAGAACTTGTCGAGGGAGGCCGCGGCGGGCAGCCGGTCCAGGACGGAGTTCGCGAAGCGGCCGGGGGTGCCGCCGTTGGCGAGCTTGTCCTCGTAGGAGTCCTTGAAGAGGTACAGCAGCGTGGAGACCGCGCCGAGGTAGAAGACCGCGCCGCACAGGATCGCCGTGGAGACGTGGATGTACAGCCAGTACGAGTGAAGGGCGGGAACCAACTGGTCACTGGCGGTGTACAAGACAGTGACGGCAAGACCGAGATCGAGGAGGACCGAAGTGGTCAGGAACAGCCCGAGCCAGCGCACGTTCTTCTTCAGCGCGAGCAGCGTGAGGTACACACCGACGGCGACCGTGGAGAAGGTGAGGTTGAACTCGTACATGTTGCCCCACGGCGCCCGCTGCACCGACAGGGCCCGGGTGAGCACACCGCCGAACTCGATGAGAAAGGCGAGCACCGTGAGCGACACGGCGATACGGCCGTAGAGGTCGCCCCGCTCGTCCCCGCCGTGCGCGCCGGGACCGTCGGGCACATCGCGGGTGCCGGTCGCGGCCCGGACGACGACCTTCGGCCGCTCCAGTACGGCGGTGCCGCCGGCCTTCTTCACCGTGACCGCGGGAGCGGCGGCGGCCTTCTTCGCCGTGGTGAGCGCGGCGGCGGTGCGACCGACCTTGCTGCGGCTGCCGAAGAGCCATTCGGCGATGTACGCGAAGAAGGCCAGGGTGTAGACGGCCATCGCGGAGTAGATCAGCGTATTGCTGAGACTCGCGAGGCTTTCGTTGGTTGCGGCGGCGAGAGTCACTTCTCAGCCCCTTCGGCAGGTACAGCGGGGTCGGGTTCGGGGTCGGGTTCGGGCGCACCGGGCGCCGCATGTTCGTACAGGATCCCGGCGAGGTCGCCGAGTTCCTCGGGCACCTTGGCGGACTCGCTGCGGCCGAGCCCGGCCATCTCCACGACGGTCACCCCGTCGGCGCCCTTGACCGCCCGCACCCACACCCGGCGGCGCTGGATGAACAGGGAGGCGGCGAGGCCGAAGATCGCGACGAGGGAACCGGCCAGTGCCCAGCCGCTCGCGGGCTGCTGGGTGATCTGGAAGTTCGCCCACTCCTTGGTGCCCTCGTAGGTGATCGAGCCGGCACCGTTCGGCAGCTTCATGGTCTCCCCGGGGCGCAGGTTCTCCCGCAGCTGCTTGCCCTTGGAGTTCTTGAAGCCCTTCATGTTCTTCTTGTCGAGCTGGTACACGCTCTGCGGGATGCCCGAGTTGACACCGAGGTCGCCGTAGTACGGCTCCAGGTTCAGCACCGGGTTGATCAGCGCGGGGAAGCTGGACGAGACCTCGCTGCCGGCGGTGTAGGTGGGCAGGAAGAAGGCCTTGAAGGCGAGCTGTTCGCTCACTCCCTTGGCGTTCTTGTAGCCGTCGTAGACCTTGACCACACCGGAGGAGGTGACATAGGAGTCGAGCGGCAGCAGCGGTACGGCGTCGCTGAAGACGACCTTGCCCTTGCCGTCCCGGACGGTGACGACGGGGGCGTAGCCGTGGGCGGTGAGGTAGACCTTCGAGTCGTCGATCTCCAGCGGCTCGTTGACCTTGACGATCGTCGGCTTGTCCTTGCCGTAGGCGCCCTTGGCATAGGTGAGGGAAGCCTGGAAGGTGCGCGGCGTGCCCCTGCTGGGGCCGGTGGGCTCGTAGGTGCCCGTGAAGGCCTTCAGGTTGAAGGAGAACGGCGTCAGTTCGTCGGTGCTGAAGAGGGTGCCGGACTTGAAGTCGTCGTACTGGGTGAGGGTGTTGGAGAAGCCGTCGCCCTCGACGATCAGCTTGTTGCCCTCCATCTTGAACAGCTGGCCCCAGGCGAAGGCGATCAGCATCACGATGAGCGCGACATGGAAGAGGAGGTTGCCGACCTCGCGCAGATAGCCCTTCTCGGCGGCGACCGCGTCACCGGCGACATGCGCGCGGAAGCGCTTCTTCTTCAGCAGGGCGAGGGCCGCCTCGCGGACCTGCTCGGGCTCGGCCTCGGTGCGCCAGGTCGTGTACGCGGGCAGCCGGGTCAGCCGCCTCGGCGCACCCGGCGGGCGGCCGCGCAGCTGGCCCACGAACTGCCAGGTGCGGGGCACGATGCAGCCGATGAGGGAGATGAACAGCAGGATGTAGACCGCGGAGAACCACACCGAGCTGTAGACGTTGAAGAGGCCGAGCTTGTCGTAGATCGGCGCGAGGATCTCGTGCTTGTCGCGGAAGTTGGCGACCTTCCTCTCGTCGTTGCCGGTCTGCGGGATGAGCGAGCCGGGGATCGCGCCGAGCGCGAGGAGCAGCAGAAGCAGCAGGGCGACCCGCATCGAGGTCAGCTGGCGCCAGAACCAGCGGGCCCAGCCGATGACGCCCATGGTGGGGAGGCCGCCGGACAGCTCCTCCTTGGGGGCGGTGGAGAGCTGGGAGCCGGCGGCGCCGAGGTCCTGCTCGTCGGCGCGGTCGGTTGTCATGTTGCTCATCGGTCAGATCCCCACAGTGAAGCCGTTGGACCAGCTCTGCATCTGCGACACCATGCTGTCCCAGGCGCCGGTCAGCAGCAGCAGACCGGTCACGATCATCATGGTGCCGCCGATCCGCATCACCCAGACATAGTGGCGCTTGACCCAGGCGAAGGCACCGAGCGCCTTGCGGAAGGCGACCGCGGCGACCACGAAGGGCAGACCGAGGCCGAGGCAGTAGGCGACGGTCAGTATGGCGCCCCGGCCCGCGCTCGCCTCGTTGTAGGACAGGGCGATCACAGAAGTCAGGGTCGGGCCGATGCAGGGCGTCCAGCCGATACCGAACAGCGCGCCGAGGAAGGGGGCGCCGGCCAGACCGGTGACGGGCCGCTTGTGGACGCGGAACTCACGCTGGGTCATCCACGGCATCAGGCCCATGAAGAAGACACCCATGGCGATCATGAGGACGCCGAGCACCTTGGACAGGACGGCCTTGTGCTCCTGGAGGGTGTCGCCGAAGTAGCCGAACAGGGCGCCGCCGGAGACGAAGACGGCGGTGAAGCCGACCACGAAGAGCGAGGCGCCCGCGATCAGCCGGCCGCGGCGGGCCGCGGCGAGGTCGGTGCCGGCGACGCCGGTGACGTACGACAGATAACCGGGGACGAGCGGCAGGACGCACGGGGAGAAGAACGAGACGAGACCGCCGAGCATGGCGATGGGCAGGGCGATCAGCAGTGCGCCGCTCATCACCGTCTGGTTGGGGTCGGTGGCCGCGGCGAGTGTCGTGAGGGCGCTCACGTCACTTCTCCGCGAGGACCGGGTCGATCATCTTGCGCAGCTTCTCCTCGCTGAGTGCGGCCAGCGAGCGGGCCGCGATGTTTCCCTCCCGGTCGAGGACGAGCGTGGAGGGGATCGCCTGCGGGTTGAGCGTGCCCTTCTCGAAGCGGAGCATCAGCTTGCCGGTCGGGTCGTACAGGCTCGGGTACGTGACGCCGTACTCCTTCTCGAAGGCGAGGGCGTTCTTGGTGCTGGTGTCCCGGGTGTTGATGCCGACGAACTGCACACCCTCCGCCTTCAGGTCCTGGTAGACCTTCTCCAAGTTCGGCGCCTCCGCGCGGCAGGGGGCGCACCAGGAGCCCCAGACGTTCAGTACGACGACCTTGCCGTCGTAGGTGGAGACATCGAGCTGCTTGCCGTCAACGGTGTCGCCGGACAGGTCGGGGGCCGCGTCCCGCTCCCCCCGCTTGACGGTCGCGATGCCGTCCTCGCCCATGACGAACCCGGTGTCTCCCGAACCCCCGGACTTACCGCCCGCGGTGCACGCTGACAGCAGCAGCGCGGTGACGACGGCACCGGCGATGGTCAGGGGGGCGCGACTGGCTGCACTCATGTGAAAAGTTTCGCATGTCCGTTCCGAGGATCTTGCGCGCCCCCCTTGCACGTGAGAACCCGCATTTCAGAAGCGCTTCCAGCCTTCTGCGGGCGCCTGTCCGACCTCCAGCGTGCGCAGCTTGTCGAGCACCTCCGGCGACTGCACGTCCAGCCAGTCCACGAACTGCCGGAAGGAGACCAGCCGTACGTCCTCGCCCTTCTCCTTCTCCCGCGCGATGTGCTTCAGCGCCTCCTCGACGGCGTCCATGTAGATACCGCCGTTCCACTGCTCGAAGTGGTTGCCGACGAAGAAGGGTGCACGATTTGTCTCGTACACCCGCTTGAAGCCTGATATGTAGGCCTGTGCCGACTGTTCGCGCCAGGCCGGGTAGTTGTGGGCGGGGGCGTTCGTGGAGTTGATGGACTGGTTGGCGAGCATGTTGTAGTCCATCGACAGGACCTCGAAGCTGCGGCCGGGGAAAGGTATCTGCTGGAGCGGCAGGTCCCACAGGCCCCCCTTCTTCGTGGGCCAGACCTGGCGGCCGCCGGGCGAGGAGGCGTCGTAGCGCCAGCCGAGGTCGCGGGCGACGGGCAGCAGGTTCTCCTGGCCGAGCAGACAGGGGGTACGGCCGCCGACGAGCTCCTTGTCGTAGTCGAAGGGCAGCGACGGCAGATCGGTCCAGCCGGTGTTCGTCCGCCACTCCTTCACGAACGACTTCGCCTGGTCGATCTCGCTGCGCCACTGCTGCGGGGTCCAGTTGCCGACCGAGCCGGAACCGGCGCAGAAGTGGCCGTTGAAGTGGGTGCCGATCTCGTGCCCGTCGAGCCAGGCGCGGTGGACGTTCTTCAGCGTGTCCTTGATGTGCGCGTCGGTGAGGTAGCCGATGTCGGAGGCGCCGCGCAGGTTGTTCGGGGGGTCGTAGAGCCGCTTCTTGCTCTCCGGCAGCAGATAGACCCCGGAGAGGAAGAAGGTCATGTGCGCGCCGTGCTCCTCGGCGAGGTCGAGGAAGCGCGGGAAGAGGCCGTTGCCGACCTCACCCGCGCCGTCCCAGGAGAAGACGACGAACTGGGGCGGGGTCTGGCCGGGTTCCAGCGGTACGGGCCTGGCGGGCTGCTCCGGCTGCTTGCCGGTGTACGAGGTGGAGCCGTCGCCGATCAGGCGGGCCCGCGGCTTCGGCTGGGCACCGGCGGGGCGGTGATCCGCGGAACCCCCGGAGGGGGCCGACCCGTCTGACGGGTCGAGGTTGCCGCAGCCGGCGAGTCCGACCGCGGCGGCCCCGGCGACGCCGAGTCCGAGTGCTCCCCTTCGGGTAAGAGTGCGCATTGCATCCCCGTTCGTCACGTTCTCTGGTGGTCACCCAGTCAGAGGACGTGACGGAAGGGGAGGTTCCTGTGAATCACATGTGTTTCGCGACAAATGTCGTGAAACCGTACGAGGGTTGGCTTATGCCCCGAATGCCTTGTCCTTGCCCTTCACCGGCTTCGCCCCCGCACGGAGATGGGCGGGCACCAGGTCGATCGCGGGCTCGGAGTAGCCGACCGACACGATCTTGTCGCCCTGGTACGTGAACGACGTCAGGGACGCCAAGGTGCACTCGCGGCGACGCGGATCGTGCCACAGGCGGCGCTTCTCGACGTAGGACCGCACGATCCAGATCGGCAGCTGATGGCTGACCAGCACCGCCTCGTGACCACGGGCGCGGTCCTTGGCGGCGTCGAGCGCCGCCATCATCCGTACGACCTGCTCGAAGTACGGCTCACCCCAGGACGGCTTGAAGGGGTTGATGAGGTGCTTCCAGTTGGCGGGCTGACGCAGCGCCCCGTCGCCGACGCCGAAGGTCTTGCCCTGGAAGACGTTGTCGGCCTCGATGAGCCGCTCGTCGGTGGCGATGTCCAGGCCGTGCGCCTTGGCGATCGGCGTGGCGGTCTCCTGCGCCCGCTCCAGCGGGGAGGAGACCACGTAGGTGACGTCCCGGGGCGCGAGGTGCTCGGCGACCCGGTCGGCCATCTGCCGTCCGAGCTCGGAGAGGTGGTAGCCGGGCAGCCGGCCGTACAGGACGCCGTCCGGGTTGGCGACCTCGCCGTGCCGCATCAGGTGGACGACGGTGATGTCGGCGCTGTTCACGACGCTCATGCCTGCGCCTCCGCCGCCGCACGGGCCGCCGCCGGAAGGGCGTCGGCGATCTGCTGCACGGCCCGCTCGTCATGGGCGGTGGAGACGAACCAGGACTCGAAGGAGGACGGCGGCAGATAGACGCCGTTCGCCAGCAGCGAGTGGAAGAAGGCGGTGAAGCGGAAGGACTCCTGCGCCTTGGCGTCCTCGTAGTTGCGCACGGGCCGGTCCGTGAAGAACACCGAGAACATGTTGGAGGCGGTCTGCAGCCGGTGCGCGACGCCCTCCTTGGTGAGCGCCTCGGTGACCAGGGTCTGGATCTGCTCCGAGACCGCGTTCACCTTGTCGTAGGCGGCGGCGTCGAGGAGCCGGAGCTGGGCGAGACCGGCGGCCGTCGCGACCGGGTTCCCGGAGAGGGTGCCGGCCTGGTAGACGGGCCCGGCGGGGGCGAGGTGCGCCATGACGTCCGCGCGTCCGCCGAAGGCCGCGGCCGGGAAGCCGCCGCCCATGACCTTGCCGAAGGTCATGAGATCGGGCACGACACCGTCGACACCGAACCAGCCGGCGCGGCTGGTGCGGAAGCCGGTCATGACCTCGTCCGAGATGTAGAGGGCGCCATTGGCCTGGCAGGCGTCCTTCAGCCCCTGGTTGAAGCCGGGCTGCGGCGGTACGACGCCCATGTTGCCCGGCGAGGCCTCGGTGATCACGCAGGCGACCTCCCCGGGGTGCCGGTGGAAGGCCTCCTGCACGGCTTCGAGGTCGTTGTACGGCAGCACGATGGTGTCGCCGGCCTGGGCTCCCGTGACGCCCGGAGTGTCGGGCAACGCGAAGGTGGCGACGCCGGAGCCGGCGGCGGCCAGCAGCGAGTCGACATGGCCGTGGTAGCAGCCGGCGAACTTGATCACCTTGGTGCGCCGGGTGAAACCGCGGGCGAGCCGGATGGCCGACATGGTCGCCTCGGTGCCGCTGGAGACGAGCCGCACCTGCTCAAGGGGGTCGATCCGGGCGACCATCTCCTCGGCGAGGGCCACCTCCCCCTCCCCCGGCGTACCGAAGGAGGTGCCGCGCGAGACGGCGTCCTGTACCGCGGCGATGACCTGCGGGTGGGAGTGCCCGAGGATCATGGGACCCCAGGAGCAGACGAGGTCGACGTACTCGCGTCCGTCGGCGTCGGTCAGATACGCACCCTTGCCGGACACCATGAACCGGGGCGTTCCGCCCACGGCGCGGAAGGCGCGCACCGGGGAGTTCACGCCGCCGGGCGTGACGGCCGCCGCACGGTCGAACAGAGCCTGCGACCCAGGCGCATCGTATGAATAAGGCAGTGAGCTCATGTCCTGCGACTTCTCCGACCTTCTCCGACTGCTCGGACTCCGGTTGTCTGTGACCTCCTCAGGGTAGGCCAGGGGGCCCTCGGGCCCGTGAGCCCGCTCTCTACTGACCCGGCATCCAGTCCCTTCCCCCGGGCGATCTGCGAAACTGGGGGCTGGTACAAGATCCTGCGGACAGGTGTTTCAGCGCACGTTTCGGCGAGCGGCCGTGGGGGAGGTCACTGACACGATGATCGGGTTGCGCGGCGGGGGCCGCGCGTCCTAGAAAAGCAGTCGGGTGGAGATATGCATCGCGGTGGCGGACTGGGCGAGGGGACTGATGACCTGGGTCCTCGACGTGCCCGGCGGGGAAGGCACCGGCGCGACGCGGAGGAAACGGCAGAAGCACGGCAGGCACAGAGCGGCGGACAGACGGATCCGGAGCGGATCCGGGCGGCGAGCAGGAATGGTGGTCGGGTGGGGGTGACGTACAAGTACTTCGGCGCGCCGGACGGCGCGACCGCGGCCCGCGTCCCGATCTCGATGCGCCCCGAGGAACTCGGCGGCGACGAGCTCGGCATGAACGGCATGTTCACCAAGATCAAGCCGGAGACGATGGCCGCGATGGTACTGACGGGCATCGAGGGCGTCCCCCTGCACAAGGTGCCCCCGCTCGAACTGGTCGTCCTGCACCCCGACTACGCGGTCGTGAAACTCCCCATGACGGTCGTCGACCCGCTCCGCGGCATCGGCGAGGAGGCGGTCGGCGCGGCAGCCTTCATCTGGTCGACGGTCCCGGACCGCGGGGGTCCACGGGACGCGTTCAATGTGTATCAACTGCTGCATGAGTGGCAGGACTTCAGTCATCGGCTGCATGAGGCGGGGCATCAGCCGTACTGCCTGGTGTGGCCCTAGGGGCATCCCGGAGGTACTCAGGAACTGCGGTCGAGTTCCTCGTCCAGGGCCAGGGCCGCCGTGATCAGGGCGAGGTGGGTGAACGCCTGGGGGAAGTTGCCCAGTTGTTCGCCGGTGGGGCCCACCTCCTCGGCGAACAGGCCCACGTGGTTGGCGTAGGTCAGCATCTTGTCGAAGGCATAGCGGCCCTGGCCGAGGCGGCCGGAGCGGGCGAGGGCGTCGACGTAGAGGAAGCTGCACAGCGAGAAGGTGCCCTCGCTGCCGCGCAGTCCGTCGGGGGACGCGGCGGGGTCGTAGCGGTAGACCAGGCTGTCGGAGACCAGTTCGGTGTCCATCGTGTCGAGGGTGGACAGCCAGCGCGGATCGCGGGGTGTGATGAAGCCGACGGCCGGCATGAGGAGCAGCGAGGCGTCCAGGACCTCACTGCCGTAGTGCTGGACGAAGGCCTGACGGCGCTCGCTCCAGCCGCGGTCCATGATCTGCCCGAAGATCGCGTCGCGGGCGGTGGTCCAGGAGGGGATGTCGGCGGGGCGGGCCATCTCGCGGGCCACGCGGATGCCGCGGTCGAAGGCCGTCCAGCACATCAGCCGGCTGTACGTGAAGTCCTGTCGGCCGCCCCGGGTCTCCCAGATGCCCTCGTCGGGACGGTCCCAGTTCTCCGTCAGCCAGTCGAGCATGCGGGTCAGGCCCAGCCAGCCCTCGTACCCCATGTGGTGGGCGAGATCCTCGCTGTGGGTGAGGGCGTGCACCGCCTCGCCGTAGATGTCGAGCTGGAGCTGGTCGGCGGCGCCGTTGCCGATCCGGACGGGCGCGGAGCCGCGGTAACCCTCCAGGTGGCCGAGGGTCTCCTCGGCGAGATGGGGGTCGCCGTCGATGCGGTACATGATCTGCAGCGGCTCACCGGTGACCGTACGGCCCTCGCGCAGCCGGTCGCCGAGCCAGCGCCGGAAGGCACGGGCCTCGTCGGTGAAGCCGAGGCCGAACAGGGCGTGCAGGGAGAGGGACGCGTCCCGGATCCAGGTGTAGCGGTAGTCCCAGTTGCGTTCGCCGCCGAGCTGCTCGGGCAGGCCCGCCGTCGCGGCGGCGACGGGGGCGCCGGTGGGGGCGTAGGTGAGCAGCTTCAGGGTGATCGCGGACCGGTTGACCGTCTCCAGCCAGCGGCCCCGGTAGCGGCTGCGGCGGACCCAGCGGTGCCAGAAGGAGTACGTCTCCTCGAACTGGGCGCGGACGCTGTCGGCCGTCGGCGACGGTGGTGGTTCGCCGCCCGCCGCGCACACCGTGAGGAGCGTCGCCGCCAACTGTCCCTGGTCCAGCTCCACGAAGGCGCGTACGTCCCGGCCGTCCGGTTGCAGGGACACCGGTCCCGCCGTCCGGAGGTAGGCCTCGGTGCCGGGTCCGGAGAAGTGGGCCGTGTCCTCGCGCAGGGTGAGGCGGTGGTCGGCGCGGGCGTAGTCGAAGCGGGGGCGGCAGGTGAGCGAGAAGCGGATCCGGCCCCGGGTCACCCGCATCACCCTGACCAGCTGGTGGCGGTCGGTTGCCGTCTCGGGTCGGTCGACGGGCATGAAGTCGACGACTTCGCCGACTCCGTCGGGCGTGAGGAAACGGGTGATGAGGACGGCGGTGTCGGCCAGGTAGAGCTGGCGGGCCGTCACGTCCTCGCCTTCCACGGTGATCGCGAAGTGTCCGCCGCGGTCATGGTCGACCAGGGACGCGAAGAGGCTGGGCGAGTCGAAGCGCGGTGCGCAGAACCAGTCGACGACGCCGTCGGAGGAGACGAGGGCGGCGGTCTGGAGGTCGCCGATCATTCCGTGGTCCGCGATGGGCGGGTAGCGCCGCATGGTGTGCCCCTCCGCTACGTCCTCTCGGCTCCGTACGTCTCGACCCTCCGCGCTGTGCCGGGGGCGGGCCATGGGGCCGGGCCGTTCGGGTGAGGTGCGCCGCGGGGGCCGTTGGTGTGAATCACCGGCACCCCGGGTCGCCCGGGCGTGCGGCCGCTGCCCGGCGGCCCTTCACTGAGATGACGGCCGACCCGGAACAGGCAGGAGACGGCATGGCTGGACAGGTGACGCGAGCCGCGGCGGCCGCTCTGGTGGCGGCGGTGCTCGCCGCGGGTGCGAGCGGCTGCTCGGACGACGACAACGGCGCCGCGTCGGACGCCGCGAGCAAGGCGGCCTCCGCGGCCTCCTCCCTCGCCTCCCGGGGGTCCGACGCCGTGGCCTCGGCCACCGCGAAGGCCGGGGAGGCACTGGACTCGATCAAGGGCGGCATCGACGCCAAGGACGAGGTGGAGCTGGGGAAGCCGGGCACGGACGACGGACGCACCACGGTCACCGTGACGGCTCGGAACACCTCGGACGACACGCAGTCCTTCGCCGTACAGGTCGAGTTCCGGGACGAGGACGGGAAGCTGGTCGATGTGGTCGTGGTGACCGTCTCCGACGTGGCCGCCAACTCCTCCGGCACCGGGACGGCCCGCAGCACACATGAACTCTCCGGCAGCGTGAAGGCGGAGGTCGGGACGGCTCTGCGGTACTGAACGGGCCGATTCGAGCGGCCTCGACGGCGCGGCGCACCAGCGGGAGGCGGCATGGCGTGGACGGCGCGGATCCAGCGCCTGCGCGCCCGTGCCGAGGAACGCTTTCCCGTCGTCAGCGAAGTGACGAGCCGGCTGTTGTCCGCGAACCTCCTGGACGCGGGGACCCGGCTCGCCGCCCAGGCGTTCCTGGCCGCCGTACCGCTGCTGTTCGCCGTCGCCGCCTTCACCCCGCCCGGCGTGCGCGAGCAGCTGAGGGAGTCGCTGCAGGCGATGTTCGGGCTGAGCGGGCAGGCCGACCTGGAGTTGCAGCAGGTGCTGGGGGGTTCCGTCGACGAGACCGTACGCGAGACCAGCGGAGCCGTCGGTGTGGTGGTGGCGCTGGTCTCCGCCACCAGCTTCAGCCGTGTCATGGCCCGGGTCTGCGAACGGGCCTGGCGGCTGCCGAGGGCGAGCACCCGGATCGCGGCGTGGCGGTGGGTGGTGTGGCTCCTCGTACTGCTGATCTTCGTGCTGTTGCAGGCCCCCATCCGCGACGGCTTCGGCGTCGGCCTGTGGCTGGGCACGCCCGTGCTCTTCCTGGTGAGCACGGGCGTGTGGCTGTGGACGCAGCGCCTGCTGCTGGCCGGCCGCGTCGGCTGGCTGCCGCTGCTGCCCGGCGCGATCCTGACCGCGGCCGCCACCAGCGCCCTCGCCCTGACCGCCCGGCTCTACGTCCCCAACGCGCTCAACCGCGCCCTGGGCGAGTACGGCTCCCTCGGCCTGGTCCTCACCCTGTTGTCGTGGCTGATCGTGGTGTGCGCCGCGGCCACCTTCTCGGTGACCATCGGCGCGGTCCTGGCGGAGGAGCCGCCGCTGAACCGGTTCCTGACGAGGGACCGCGCCACCGACGCGTAGGGTGCCGGAGACTCCGGCTTCACGCCGGCGAAGCCCACCCCGGCGGCCAGCGCCCACGCGGGCACATGGCTGCCGGACATCAGGACGTGGCCCAGGGCGGCGAGCAGCACGCAGACGGCCGCGAACACCGCGGCCCTGATCGTGCGAGTACGCCACCCTGCTGTCATGGCGCCCCATCCTCGCATCCGGGCATGGTCCGTCAGGCGTGGGTACGAGTTCCGCCTCCGATCAGTTCACGCGTTCATGTCCATGAATAAAAATCAAGTACGCGGATATTGACGCGCACACAACACCACACACAAGCTTCCCGGAGAAAGCGCTTACCCCCAAGGCTCTGGAGGCACCCGATGCACCTGAGACCCGCCCTCGCGTGCGCCGCACTGCTGGCCGGTGCGCTGGCCGCGCTGTCCGGCAACCCGGCGCAGGCCGCGACGACCCGGTACGAGGCCGAGGCCGCCGTCTGCACCGGCACCATCGACACCGACTGGGCCGGGTACTCCGGCAGCGGCTTCTGCAACGGCACCAACGCCAGTGGCGCGTACGCCCAGTTCACCGTGAACGCGGCCACCGCCGGCACCGCGACCCTGAACATCCGCTTCGCCAACGGCACCACCACCGCCCGCCCGGCGAGCCTGGTCGTCAACGGCACCACCGTGCAGACCCCGTCCTTCGAGGGCACCGGCGCCTGGTCGACCTGGGTCACCAAGACGCTGACGGTCACCCTGAACGCGGGCAGCAACACCATCCGCCTCAGCCCGACCACCGCGGCCGGCCTGCCCAACCTCGACTACCTGGACGTCGTGACCGGCGACACCCCGCCGCCGACCGGCAGCGCGCTCTACGTCGCCCCGAACGGCACGGACAGCGCGGCCGGTACCCAGTCGGCGCCGACGACGCTCACCTCGGCGATCAGCCGTATCTCCGCGGGCGGCACCATCTACCTGCGCGGAGGGACGTACAACCAGGCCTCGACGGTCACCATCCCGGCCGGCAACAACGGCACCGCGAGTGCCCGCACCACCCTGGCCGCCTACCCGGGCGAGACCCCGGTGCTCAACTTCTCGGCCCAGACCGAGAGTTCGTCCAACCGCGGGCTCCAGCTCAACGCCTCGTACTGGCACATCAAGGGTCTGATCGTCGAACGGGCCGGGGACAACGGCATCTTCGTCGGCGGCAGCAACAATGTCATCGAGCGCACGGTGACCCGCTTCAACCGCGACACCGGGCTGCAGCTCGGGCGGATGACCTCCACCACGCCGACCGCCCAGTGGCCGTCCAACAACCTGATCCTGAGCGCCGAGTCGCACGACAACGCCGACTCGGACGGCGAGGACGCGGACGGCTTCGCCGCGAAGCTCACCACCGGCACCGGCAACGTCTTCCGGTACGCCGTCTCCCACAACAACATCGACGACGGCTGGGACCTCTACAGCTACGCCGACGAGGACCCCATCGGCCCGGTGACCATCGAGGACTCCCTCTCCTACGAGAACGGCACCCTCAGCGACGGCTCCCAGGCCGGCAACGGCGACCGCAACGGCTACAAGCTGGGCGGTGAGGACGTGCCGGTCAACCACATCGTGCGGCGCAGCATCGCCGTCGACAACGGCAAGCACGGGTTCACCTACAACAGCAACCCGGGCACGATGACGATCTCCAACAACGTCAGCGTCGACAACACCGAGCGCAACTTCAACTTCGACGCGGGCACGTCGGTGTTCCGGAACAACACGTCCTGCCGCAGCGGCAGTGGCACGAACGACCGGATCATCGGCAACTCCGACAGCACCAACCAGTTCTGGTCCGGCACGAACGGCTCCCGGTGCACCTCCTACGACGGCGCCCTGGGCTGGTCCTTCGCCTCGGACGGCCGCCTGCTGGTGACGTTCGGGGGCACGGTGGTCACGCCGTAACCCGACAGCGCCGGCGCCCGACCCGCTCGCGGGCGCCGGTGCTCACCTCGTCCCGACGGACCGCAGGATCACCGGCACCAACGTCCGCGCCGCGTCCACGACTTCGCGCACCGACACATGCTCCCGCGCACTGTGCGCGACCTGGATGTCGCCGGGCCCGAACTGCAGCGTGGGGATCCCGGCACCGGCGTACAGCCGCAGATCGCTCCCGTACGTCGCCCCGCGCACCGGCGGCTTCCCGTCACCGACGGCATCGGCCCTCGCGTCCCGCACCACGTCCGCCAGCGGATGCCCGTCCGGCAATGCACCGCTGGCGAACTGCCCGCCGGGCCAGGTCACTTGAGCGGGATGCTCCCGCAGCCAGGGATCCTCGGCACACGCCTGCGCAACACACCGCTCGAACTCTTCGCGCGCGTCGGCCGGTTCCTCCCCCAGCCGCACCCCGAGCCGCCCCTCGGCCACCAGCAGATCGGGCACGCTGCTCGCCCAGTCACCGGCGCGCAGGGTGCCGACGGAGAGGCCGTACGGGATCGGGTACTCGGCCATCAGCGGCGCCGGGTCCCTGTTCCGCTCGGCCTCCAGGCGGGCCAGCGCCCGGTGCAAGGGCAGGTACGCTTCGATCGCGCTCACCCCCTGCTCCCGCGAACTGCCGTGCGCGGACTTCCCCGGCACCGCGATCCGGAAGGTCAGCGCACCGGCGTTGGCGGTGATGACACTCCCGCCGGTCGGCTCGGTGATGACACAGGCGGCACCGCGGTACCCGCGCCGCAGGGTCCCGAAGGCGCCGATCCCGCCGTCCTCCTCCCCCACGACGAAGTGCACGGCGACCCGCCCGCGCAGCCGGACCCCGGCCGCCCGTATCGCGGCGAGCGCGGCGAGGTGCGCGACCAGCCCGGCCTTCATGTCACAGGCACCGCGGCCGTGCACGACATGACCGGTGACCCGGGGGACGAAGGGATCACCGTGCCAGGTGGCGAGGTCTCCGGGGGGCACGACATCGACGTGGCCCTGGAGTATGAGGGTCGGTCCATCACCCTCGGGGGTCTCGCCGACCAGGCCCCAGGCCTCGTCGCGGGGGGCCTCGGAGCCGGGGAAGTCGGGGTCGGCGCGGAGGGCGTCGAGGTCCATCGACCACAAGTCGACGTCGAGGTCGAGGAGTTCGAGCCTGCGGGCCAAGTGGTGCTGGATCTCGGACTCGGCAGCACTGCCGGTCACGCTGGGGATGGCGATGAGTTCCCGCAGCGTACGGGCGATGTCGGCGTCATCGATCTCCGCAAGCGCGAGCGCTTCTTCACGGCTCAACATAACGCCGGATGCTAAAGCTCCCTCAGGGGCGCGGGACAGTGTCGATGTGCGGCTCCGCCGCGTGGGCGCGACCAGCCCCACCGACCCGCACCCGGCCACGCGACTCAGCCACCTCCCACCGTGAACCCGATGACAGACCCACCCCCCGGCCGCCGCGCGGCGAACGTCGCACCCCCATGCGCCAGGGCCACCTCCCGCACGATCGAAAGCCCCAGCCCCGACCCCGGCAGGGACCGCGCATCCGCAGCCCGGTAGAACCGGTCGAACACATGCGCGAGGTCGTGGTCCGTGATCCCGGGCCCCCGGTCCAGCACCTCGACCCGAACAGTCCCGTGCACGGCAGGCCCGGCCACGTTGATCTCGATCGGCGCCGACCCGCCCCGGTCGAACTTCGCCGCGTTCTCCACAAGGTTCGACAGCGCCCGCTGAAGCATCCCCGGCCGCGCGTCCGTCGTCGTATCGCCACTGGCCCGCACCACGACCCACCGCCCGGTGCGCCGCTGCGCCAGCCCCGCCACGTCCTTCGCGATATCGGCGAGATCCACCCGCTGCGGCGGCTCCGAGTCGGACTGCCCCGCCGCCAGATCCACCAGCTCATTGACGAGGTCGGTCAGTTCACGGGCCTCCTGGGCGAGGTCGGCGACCAGCTCCTCCCGGGTCCCGGGCGGGAACTCGTCGATACGGCGCAGCAGCGAGATGTTCGTCCGCAGGGACGTCAGCGGGGTACGCAGCTCGTGCCCCGCGTCCTGCACCAGCCGCCGCTGGTCCTCCTCGGACTGGGCGAGCCGCCCCAGCATGCGGTCGAAGGCACGGCCGAGGCGTCCCACCTCGTCGTACCCGGTCACCGGCACCTGGATGCCGAGCCGGCGCGTCCGCGCGACATCCTCCGCGGCGGAGGTGAGGACGATCAGCCGCCGGGTGATCCTTCGGGCCAGCCACCACCCGAAGAGCCCGGCCCCGACCACCACCGCGGACATGAGGATCAGCGTCCGCTGCTGCAGCGCCCGCAGCAGATCCTCGGTGTCGCTGAACTCCTGCGCGATCTGCACCGCCCCCCGTCCGCCGCCGAAGGAGACGGTGGCGACGCGGTAGACGTCGTTGCCGACGTCGACGTCCGCGTGCACGACCGTGCGCCCGGAGTCCTGCTGGGCGGCGATCCGCCGGTCGGAGTCGGTGACCGGCAGACCAGGGCGGCCGGGGTCGTAGATGGAGCCGTCCGGGCCGAGTACCTGCACATCCGTCCGGGCGGGGCGCACCAGGTCGTGGCCCGGCGCGGTGGAGGAGAAGTCGACGGGGTCCATCCGCCGGTTGCTGACCTCGTCCCGTACGTCCTGGACGACCTCGTCGAACACGGACTGCTGGTCCACCCGCACCAGCCGGGCGGCGGCGCTGTAGGACAGGATGCCGACGAGGACGGTGACCGCGGCGGTCACGGCGGCGAAGGACACCGCGAACGTGGTGCGCAGGGAGACCAGTCGCGGCCGCGGGCGCCGCAGCAGCCGCCCGACGCGGCCCACTCAGTCCTCCCGGAGCACGTAACCCACGCCGCGCACCGTGTGGATCAGCGGCGGGGCGCCGGGCTCGTCGAGCTTGCGGCGCAGATAGCCGACGTAGACGGCGAGGTTCTTGGAGCCGGGGCCGAAGTCGTAGCCCCAGATGCGGTCGTAGATGGTGGCGTGGTCGAGGACGATCCCGGCGTTGCGCACGAGCAGTTCCAGCAGCTCGAACTCGGTGCGGGTGAGCTCCAGCTCGCGCCCGCCGCGCCAGGCCCGGCGCGCCTGCGGGTCCATCCGCACCCCGGCCGCCTCCAGGGCCCGCTCGGGCTCGGGCTCGGGCTCCGAGGGCGCCTGCTTCGATACGTCGACGATCTCGCCCTGCCCGGTGCGGCGCAGCAGGGCCCGCAGCCGGGCGAAGACCTCCTCGACGTCGAAGGGCTTCACGACATAGTCGTCGGCGCCCGCGTCCAGACCCGCGATGCGGTCCTGGGTCTCCACGAGCGCTGTCAGCATCAGGATGGGGGTGCGGTCGCCCTCGGCGCGCAGCACCCGGCAGACCTGGAGGCCGTCGATGCCGGGCATCATCACGTCGAGGACGAGCACGTCCGGCGGTGACGTGTGGGCCTGCGCCAGCGCCTCCACGCCGTCGGCGACCGCGGTGACCCGGTAGCCCTCCAGGGTCAGGGCACGCTCCAGGGCATGCCGGATGGCGCGGTCGTCTTCGGCGAGAAGCACGGTCTGAGGCACGCCCTCAGTGTGCCAAGGCCGCCGGCGGTTCAGCTGTGTGAGCGAGCTTGCCGTCACCCTTCTTACTGGCCTCTCACCGTCACACGGCCGCCGGGGGCTGCCGCCCCCGCGCCCCCGCTTCGGCCCGGAACGGGCCTCGTCCTCAAACGCCGGACGGGCTGGAAATCGCCGCCAGTTGCTCTGCGAACGGCACCACAGCGAGGTCGTCCTTCGCCGGTCGCGCCGAGGCCAGCCCGCTCATCAGCGCGGCCAGCTCCCCCGCCGCCCGCTCGATCCGCCCGTCCAGACCCTCCGCGCCCCAGTCCTCCGAAGCGGCGTACACGCCGGTCGGGACGACCACGGCCTTCAGGTAGGCGAAGAGCGGGCGCAGGGCGTGTTCCAGGACGAGGGAGATCGCGTCCCTGGCCTGCGGCCTCGCCCCGGGCCCGGAGTTCCTGGTGATCGCCCGGCTCGCCCAGGGCGCGTTCGGCGCGCTGGTCATCCCGCAGGGCTTCGGGATCATCGGCGCGACCTGGCCCCGGGAGCAGACCGGCGCCCCTTCAGGGCGCCGGCCGACAGCGGGTCACGGTACGAGCACCAGCCGCCCCCGCAGCCCGCCCTCCGCGAGCCGGGCGTGGGCCTTCGCCGCGTCGTCCAGGGTGTAGGTCTCGGCCACGCGGAGCGTCAGCACGCCCTCGTCGACCAGCCGGACCAGTTCGGCGAGCCGCGCGCCGTCGGCGCTCACCTCGATTTCGCTGGTCCGCACCCCGCGCTCGGGGGCCGGCGAGGCCCCCGGGATGACGCCGACGTAGGCACCGCCGTCGCGCACCCGCTCAAGGGCCGGCGCGCCGAGGACGGCCGCGTCGAGCACGGCGTCGAAACCACCCTCGTCGCCGTCGGCCAAGCGGTCGGCGCCCAGGGACCGTACGAGGTCCTCGTCCGTCGGCCGGGCCAGCGCGGTCACCGAGATGCCGCGGTGGGCGGCGAGCCGGACGGCGTATCCGCCGAGCGCCCCCGCGGCCCCGGTGATCAGCAGGGACTGACCCGGCGTCACCTCCAGCAGATCCAGGGCCTGTACGGCGGCCAGGGCGTTCAGCGGAAGCGTGGCCGCGTGGACGGCGTCGACGCCCGCCGGTGCCTTGGCCACCGCGTCCGCGTCCACGACGACGTACTCGGCGTGCGTGCCCAGCGGCTTCACCGGACCGTAGAGCAGCGCCACCACCTCCTCGCCGACCGTCCAGGCGGCGGCCTCGCCGGTCGCGTCCACCGTCCCGGCGACGTCCCAGCCAAGACCGATCCGCTCGCCCGCACCCCCGAAGACGCCCGCCCGCACCCCGGCGTCCACCGGGTTCAACGTGGCCGCCGCCACCTTGATCCGTACCTGCCGCGCCCCCGGCTCCGGCACCTCGGTCTCCACGACCTCCACGGCCTCGGGCCCGCCGAACGTCGTCACCACCACAGCACGCATGACTGACAGCTCCTCGATCGCTGTTGAAAGCCTCGGTATCTCCTCGGCCACAGCAACCCTAGGAAGAGCTACTATCTATTCGTAAGTAGTTACCTGAAGGTGCGTACATCACCCGGAGGTGAGCGATGGCGACCCGGACCGCGGCCCAGCGACGCGAACAGGCCCGCATCGAGTACGACGCGTTCCTGCGCGACTGCCCCACCAACCAGCTCCTGGACCGCATCAGCGACAAGTGGGTCAGCCTGGTCGTGGCCGCCCTCGCCGCCGGACCCATGCGCTACAGCGACCTCGGCCGCAAGATCGCGGGCGTCAGCCCCAAGATGCTGACGCAGACGCTGCGTTCACTGGAGCGCGACGGCATCCTCAGCCGCACGGTCACCCCGTCCGTGCCGGTCCGCGTCGACTACGAACTCACCCCGCTCGGCCACAGCCTGGCCATGCTGCTGACCGCGGTGAAGGACTGGGCGGAGACCAACATCGAGCAGGTCCACGACGCGCGGGAGCGGTACGACGGCGACAACTAGGCCTTCTCGGCGCGCAGTCGGGCCACCTGCTCCCCGCTGAACTCCACCGTGCGCCTCATGTGCCGGATGATCAGGGCGAGTTCGGCCTCGTCCAGATCGTCGAAGAGCGCCGACCAGCCGCCACCCAGCCGCTGCCACATCCGCCCGAACTCGGCGGCCTTCTCCGGCACGGTCGCCACCAGCACCCGCCGCCGGTCCTCCGCGTCCCGCTCCCGGACCACGTACCCGGCCCGCTCCAGCCGGTCCACCAGCCGCGTCGCGGAGCCCGTGGTCAGCCCCGTCAGCTCCGCGACCCGGCCCGTGGTCACCGGGCCGCCCTCCAGCGTGAGCAGATTCAGGCACTGAAGGTCGGTCGGGTGCAGGCCGATCCGGTCGGCGACGGCCTGGTTGAACAGCGCGTAGGAGGCCATGTACCGGCGGGACACCGCGGACAGCTCGTCGAGCAGCCGCTCCCGTGCGTTTCCGCTCTCCGACATGCCCGCTCCCCGTCATCTGCGTCGTGCAGCGATCGTACGACGCAGCGCTTCTAGACCCGTACTTCGCAGGTCACCCGATCGTGAAGACCAAGCGGTCGTAGCTGATCGCTCGCCGGTCGGAACCGCAGCAGCGATGGCCGTCTCGGTCCGGCCCGGTCGAGATCGGACGCCGTGAGGCCGATGCGGAGAACCTTTTCGGCGACCTGCGAAGTACGGGTCTAGAAGTAGTACGCGTCCCCCGTGTCCAGGATCAGCACACGCTGGCGGTCGTTGTCCGGATTGCGGTCCACCGCCCCGCTGCTCCACACCGTGTCGATCTCCAGCCGCACCTCGGACGGCTCCTTCCGCAGCTGGACGCGGAGCGCGATCCGCTCCCCCGCCTCGTCCGCCGCCAGCGCCCCCACCCGGCACAGCACCGCCCTCGCCCCCGACCGGGCACACCCGCCCGGCAGCTCCTGCCGGACGGCGAGCGGCTCGGACCAGCGCAGCCGTACCGTCGCGTCCGGCACGGCCGACGGACCGTGGTTGCGCGGGGTGAACCGCAGATCGACCTGACCGGAGGTCAGGGACGCGGCACCGTGATAGGCCAGGTCGGCCTCCGGCTCCTGGGCGGCGCCGGCCCCCGCCGCCCCGCCCGCCACCAGCAGCACCGCCGCGACCGCGGCCCCGAGCACCCGCACACTCCGCATACCGTCCACTCCTCAGTGGTCACACACCGTCAGTCGGCTCGTCGTACGGATGTATCCCACGTGGAGCGAGCCGCAGGCGCCGTCCATCAGGTGACGGGCCGCGGACGGCCGTATGCGAGTGCTGCCCGCATGCTCGCCGCCCGCTCCGCCGCCTTGTTCGTCGTCGCCGCGGTGTTCGAGATCGGCGGCGCCTGGCTGGTCCGGCAGGGCGTACGGGAACACCACGGCTGGCTGTGGATCGGCGGCGTCCTCGCGCTCGGCGCCTACGGATTTGTGGCCACCCTCCAGCCCGACGCCCACTTCGGCCGCATCCTCGCCGCGTACAGCGGGGTCTTCGTGGCCGGCTCCCCCGCCTGGGGCATGGACGCGGACGGCTACCGGCCCGACCGGTGGGACCTGGCGGGCGCGCTGATCTGCCTCGCGGGGATGGCCGTGATCATGTACGCCCCGCGGGTCAGCTGAGTTCAGGGGTCAGCTCGGTGGCAGCAGCCCCAGCTGGTCGAGGAACTCCATCTCGTCGAAGTAGAGCCGGTAGTCGACGATGTGGCCGCTGTCGTCGACGGTGGCGAAGTCCACCCCGCGGATCCGGATCTCCTTCTGCGTCGGGGGCAGCGTCTCCCCGGTGGGCAGCTGGATCGGCCCGGTGTTGCGGCCTCTGAAGAACCCCTCGTCGATGGCCGTGTCGCCGACCTCGTACGAGCGCACCGACTCGTACGTGCCCTCGGGCACCGCCTCCGTCATCTGGCGCCAGTACGCGACGATGTCGTCCCGGCCGTGCAGCTCGCCGCCGTCGGGCGTGACGGCGACCGCGTCCTGCGCGTAGAGCTCGCCGATCGTCTTCTGGTCCGCCGTGGTGATGGCTTCCGTGAGCCGGTCCATGACCTCACGCGCCTGTCCCATGATCCACCTCCCGTTGTGGAGGATCACCCAGCTCATTTTCCCACCGGAGCCGCCCGCCCACCCCTCGCGGGCGGGATCCGGAGACAGGCCCCAGACCGCCGTCGGGCTGAGATCCGGAGCCACGCCCCAGACCGCCGTCGGGCTGAGATCCGGAGCCACGCCCCAGACCGCCGTCGGGCTGAGATCCCGAGCCACGCCCCAGACCGCCGTCGGGCTGAGATCCCGAGCCGCCCCCGCCCATCGCCCACACGCTGAGCCCCCCAACCGCCCCCGCGGACCGACCGCAGACTGAGCCCTCAACCGCCCCCACCCACCAACCGCAGACTGAGCCCTCAACCGCCCCCACCCACCAACCGCAGACTGAGCCCTCAACCGCCCCCACCCACCGACCGCAGACTCAGATCCCGAACCGTCCCCGCGGACCGCCCGCCTATCCTGGCCGGACAGCCTTTCGACCTCCGACCTCCGACCTCCGACCTTCGACCGGTCCGTCCCGAGGAGCAGCCCCATGGCCACCGCCGCACCCTCCGCCGCCTCCCGCATCGCCGTCGTCACAGGTGCGAGCAGCGGAATCGGCGCCGCCACCGCGCGGCAGCTCGCGGCGGCGGGGTACCGGGTCGTCCTGACGGCCCGCCGCAAGGACCGTATCGAGGAGCTGGCGGAGGAGATCACCGCGGCGGGCCACTCGGCGGCGGCGTACCAGCTGGACGTGACGGACCGCGCGGCGGTCGACGAGTTCGCCACCGCCTTCCAGACGATCGGCGTCCTCGTCAACAACGCCGGCGGAGCGCTCGGCGCCGACCCGGTGGCCACCGGCGACCCGGACGACTGGCGCACGATGTACGAGACGAACGTCCTCGGCACCCTCAACCTCACCCAGGCCCTGCTCCCGAAGCTGGAGGCGAGCGGCGACGGAACAGTGGTCGTCGTCTCCTCCACCGCGGGCCACGGCACCTACGAGGGCGGCGCGGGCTATGTCGCCGCCAAGCACGGCGCCCACGTCCTGGCGGAAACCCTCCGCCTGGAGATCGTCGGCCGCCCGGTCCGCGTCATCGAGGTCGCGCCCGGCATGGTGAAGACGGACGAGTTCGCGCTCACCCGCTTCGGCGGCGACGAGGACAAGGCGGCGAAGGTCTACCAGGGGGTCGCCGAGCCCCTCACCGCCGACGACGTGGCCGACACCATCACCTGGGCGGTGACCCGCCCGAGCCACGTCAACATCGACCTGCTGGTCGTCCGCCCGCGCGCACAGGCGTCGAACACCAAGGTCCACAGGGATCTGTGATGGCGGACAAGAACCCCGGGCCCCAGGGGAGCACCACAACGAACGCCAGATGTGGTGGTGGCTCGGCATCCACATCGTGGCGTTCGTCATGATCTACGCGTTCACGCACGCGCCGAAGTAAAAGCCGACGTAGAACGAGGGCGTGGACAGACACATACGCTTCGACGCCCTGCACAACTTCCGCGACCTGGGCGGCTACCGGACGACGGACGGCCGCCGTGTCCGCCCCGGCCGCCTCTACCGCTCGGACTCCCTCGGCAAGCTCACCGAGGGCACCGAGGACTGGTCCCGCTTCCTCGCACTGGGCGTCCGCACGGTGATCGACCTGCGCTACCCGTGGGAGATCGAGTCCCGAGGCCGGATCCCGGACCACGCCTCCCTGACCTACCGCAACCTCGGCATCGAGCACCGCCCTTACGACCAGGCAGCGTTGACCCCGGACATCCACGCGGGCCCCTACCTGGCGGAACGCTTCCTGGAGGTCGCCGAGGACGGCACCGAGGAAATCCGCCAGGCACTGGAACTGATAGCGAAGTCGGCGGAGTCGGACGAACCCCTGGTCTTCCACTGCGCCTCGGGCAAGGACCGCACGGGCGAACTGGCGGCCCTGGTCCTGTCCCTGCTCGGCGTGGACGAAGCAACGATCACCGAGGACTTCAGCCTCACGGAACTGGCCACGCAGGCCCTGCTGGAGGAGTGGCCGGCGAGGAACTACGGCCGCTCCCCGCGGTGGCCGGACTTCGCCCGGGCGCCGGAATCGGTGATGCGCCTGTTCCTGAAGGCACTGAAGGAGCGATACGGCTCGGTGGAAGGCTACGTATCGAAGGCCCTGTCCCTGGACGCGGAAGCACTCACCCACACCCTGCGAACGGCCCTCCTGGAACAACCCCCCACCACCCACCCGGGGGCTCTCGCATCAGCCCTTCACACAGATGACCTGCTTCAGCTTCGCGACAACCTCCACGAGGTCCCGCTGCTGATCGATGACCTGCTCGATCGGCTTGTACGCACCCGGGATCTCGTCCACGACGCCGGAGTCCTTACGGCACTCCACGCCCCGCGTCTGCTCCTCCAGGTCCTTCGTCGAGAAACGCTTCTTCGCCGCGTTGCGGCTCATGCGCCGGCCCGCGCCGTGCGAGGCCGAGTTGAAGGACAGCGGATTTCCGAGGCCCTTCACGATGTACGAACCCGTGCCCATGGAGCCCGGGATGATGCCGTACTCGCCGGAGCCGGCCCGGATCGCACCCTTGCGGGTCACGAGCAGGTCCATGCCCTCGTACCGCTCCTCCGCCACGTAGTTGTGATGGCAGGAAATCTCCGGCTCGAAGGTCGGCCTTGCCTTCTTGAACTCCTTGCGGAGCACGTCCTTGAAGAGCGCCATCATGATCGCGCGGTTGTAGCGCGCGTACTCCTGCGCCCAGTAAAGGTCGTTGCGGTACGCGACCATCTGCGGGGTGTCCGAGACGAACACGGCAAGGTCGCGGTCGACCAGTCCCTGGTTGTGCGGCAGCTTCTGTGCAACACCGATGTGGTACTCCGCCAACTCCTTGCCGATGTTCCGCGAGCCGGAGTGCAGCAAAAGCCACACCGACCCAGAATCGCAAACGTTCACTTCTGCAAAGTGATTTCCGCCGCCAAGCGTTCCCATTTGCTTCCCGGCACGCTCCCGACGGAATTTCACCGCGTCCGCGATCCTGTCAAAGCGGCCCCAGAAGTCACCCCAGGGAGCCGTTGAGAAGCCGTGCAGCCGGGCCGGGTCCACCGGATCGTCATGCATCGCGAAACCCACCGGAATGGCCTGCTCGATCTTCGACCGCAGCCGCGACAGATCCCCCGGAAGGTCGTTCACCGTCAGAGACGTCTTCACCGCCGACATCCCGCACCCGATGTCGACGCCCACCGCCGCAGGGCACACCGCCCCCTGCATCGCGATGACCGACCCCACCGTCGCGCCCTTGCCATAGTGAACGTCCGGCATGACCGCCAGACCCTTGATCCACGGCAGGGTCGCCACATTCCGCAGCTGCTGGAGGGCCACGTCCTCCACCGTCGCGGGGTCGGTCCACATCCGGATCGGAACCTTCGCACCGGGCATTTCCACGTACGACATATCGTCCTCATTCCCCCGATAAGCAACACAAGTCTCACATCGCAAAACCGGCGCCAAGGTCAACGAAAGGGACAACGGACCGGCGTTCACGGCAGTGCGTGCGATACACATTGTCTCCAGGGGCCACCCCCACCCCGCAAACCATTAACCCGCAGCGAGAGGAGCCGACCGTGCAGCGGAAGGCGTACGTATCCGGCGCCGCCGCGCTCCTCGCGGCGCTGCTGGCCGGCTGCACCGGCAGCTCCGCGGACGGCGGCCCGACGGACGGCTCCAACCCGGGCGACTCCGGTACGGCGACGGCGGCGGCCGAGCCCGGCCGCTACCGCACCCTCCCCGAACCCTGCGGCGCGGTCAGCGACGACACCCTCGACGCCCTGCTGCCCGGCATCCCGCAGATCGCGGACCAGAACCAGCGCGAGAAGGCCTACGAGGGCACCGCGACCCTCACCTACGACACCGACCGCAAGGTCGGCTGCCGCTGGAAGGTGGAGTCGGCGGACGCCACCGACCACCTGTTCGTCGACTTCGAGCGCGTGGTGTCCTACGACAACACCGTCAGCGACGACAGCCAGGCCGAGCAGGTCTTCGCGACCAAGGAGGCGGCGGCCGACCTCCCGGAGCCGACCGTCACGGAGTCCGCCACCGCGACCCCCACCGTGACCCCGAGCGACTCCGCGTCCGCGTCGGTGACCCCCTCGGACTCCGCCTCCGCCTCCTCCTCGCCGTCCACCACCCCCACCGATCTGCAGCCCCGCGTCCTCGACGACGTGGGCGACGAGGCGTTCCTGGACGATGTGTTGAGCAGCGCCGGTTCGACGGCCCAGCAGCGCACCGTGACTGTGGCGTTCCGCACGTCCAACGTCATCGTGACCATCCAGTACGAGGAGCAGCCCGCCACCGTCGGCACCGTCCCGGACAGCAGGGAAATGCAGGACAGGGCGCGGAAACTGGCCGCCGAGCTGGCCGACGCGCTGGCGGGCTGAGCCCCGTTCGGGGCCGATGGTGAAGACGGCGAAACAGAAACGCACGGCTTGCTCACCGCGTACCGTGGCCCCTCGGACCCGATCCGACGGCAGGAACCACGAGTCTCATGAGTGAAGGAACCATGCAGCGAGCAGCCCAGCGTGACCCGAGCCACCAGCGAGCCAGGCGCCTTTCCCGCGCTGTTGTCGGTGCGGCCGCCGTCCCCGTGATGCTGATCGCCGCCGGCTGCTCTTCGGACTCCGGCTCGGACGACGCGAGCAAGGACTCCGCGAGCGCCTCGGCCTCGGCGAGCCCGTCGCCCACGGTGCAGGCGGCCGCGTACGGCAAGCTGCCCGAGGCGTGCGACGTGCTCTCGAAGGACGCGCTGGCCGATCTCGTACCGAAGGCCGGCAAGTCGGGCAAGGAGGGCGCGTCCAACGACACCGCGACGCGCGCCAGCTGCTCCTGGAACAGCCTGGACAACAACGGCGTGAAGGGCTCGCAGTTCCGCTGGCTGAGCGTCTCGCTGCTGCGCTTCGAATCCGATGTCACCCGCGGCGAGGGCGACAAGCTGGCGCGGGAGTACTACGCGGAGCAGGTCGAGGACGCCCAGGCGGTGGACGGCGCGAAGAACGTCAAGTCCGAGCCGGTCACCGGGACGGGCGACGAGGCGACGGCCGTGCGCTACGACCTGAAGAAGAAGGAGGGCTCCTTCAAGCAGCAGACGATCGTGGCCCGCGTCGAGAACGTCGTCATCACCCTCGACTACAACGGCGCCGGTCTCGCCGGTGAGAGGACGCCGAGCGCGGACACCCTCACCGCGCTGGCGAAGAAGGCCGCCAAGGAGGCGGTGGCCGCGGTGACGAAGGCGAACGGCAGCGCCGCGTCGGCCTCCAAGTCGCCCTCGGACAAGGCGACTTCGTCGACCTCGAAGTCGCCGTCCAAGTCCTCGTCCAAGTCGCCGACGAAGAAAAGCTGACGCCCTCGTTCCGGACCGGCAACCCGTGCGCCGCACACATGTGCCACCCTGTTGCGCGCAACGACAGGTAAGGGGAGGGGAGTACGGGTGGCCGCGCCAATACAGCTGACCCGGATGCACCGCGTTCTCATCGGCGTGGTCGTGTTCGGCGCCGTGATCATCGCCGGCATCGGCTTCGCGGGGTCCTACGCCGCCGTCCGCGAACTGGCCCTCAAGAAGGGCTTCGGGAACTTCTCGTACGTCTTCCCGATCGGCATCGACGCGGGCATCTGCGTCCTGCTCGCCCTGGACCTGCTTCTGACGTGGATCCGCATCCCGTTCCCGCTGCTGCGCCAGACGGCCTGGCTGCTGACGGCGGCCACCATCGCCTTCAACGGCGCGGCGGCCTGGCCGGACCCGTTGGGCGTCGGCATGCACTCGGTGATCCCGATCCTGTTCGTGGTCGCGGTGGAAGCCGCCCGGCACGCGGTCGGCCGTATCGCGGACATCACGGCCGACAAGCACATGGAGGGCGTACGTCTGACCCGCTGGCTCCTGAGCCCGGTCCCGACGTTCCTGCTGTGGCGCCGCATGAAGCTCTGGGAGCTCCGCTCCTACGAGCAGGTCATCAAGCTGGAGCAGGAACGCCTGGTCTACCAGGCCCGCCTGCGCTCCCGCTTCGGCCGGGCCTGGCGCCGCAAGGCCCCGGTGGAGTCCCTGATGCCTCTGCGCCTGGCGAGGTACGGGGTGCCGCTGGCGGAGACGGCCCCGGCGGGGCTGGCGGCGGCGGGCATAGAACCGGCGCTGCTGCCGCCTGCGCCCCGGCCGGAGCCGGCTACGGCCGGCCGGGCTGACGCGGCGGCGGTGCCTGCCCGCGAGCAGCGTCCCGAGCTGCCCGGCGACCCGCACCCCGAGTACTTCGACTACGAACCCGAGCCGGAAGAAAGCCCTTGGCTGCACGCCAGGCACCCGGAACAGATCGAGTACCACGGCGGCTACGACCCCACGTACGACCCGGGCTTCGACGAGTGGCACCAGGAAGAACCCCCCGCCCCGGAACCCTCCATGGAGGAAACCGGCAGCTTCCCCATCCCGGTGGCCCCCGGCCGCACCCGCGAGCTCGGCGAGGGCGGCGGCACCCCACCCGTCGAGCCGGACGAGGACGCCTACTACCAGGTCTTCCGTGAGTCGATAAAGAGCGGCAACGGAGCCCCCACTCCCCGCGGCTTCATGGCCGACGTAGAGGCGACGTACGGCGTCAGGCTCCCGGAGGCGGAGGCCAAGCGCATGGTGAACCGTTTCTCGAACCGCCTCAACGCGGAACTGGCGGACGAGCACATCGCGTAAGCCCGCGAAGCGAGCCCATGAAAAAGGGGCCCTCCACCGAGGGCCCCTTTCCCGTGCCGCTTACTCCCCGAGCAGCGCCCGCACCCGCTCCTGCCCCACGGCCAGCAGCAGCGTAGGCAGCCGGGGCCCGGTGTCCCGCCCGACGAGCAGGTGGTACAGCAGCGCGAAGAACGTCCGCTGAGCGGTCTTGATCTCCGGCGGCAGCTCCTTGGGCGTGGCGTCGGCCGAGAACCCGGCCTGCACCTTGGGGACGCCGTAGACGAGATGCGTCAGCCCGTCGAGCGACCAGTGCGAGGCCAGCCCGTCGAGCAGCAGCCGCAGCGACTGCTGGGACGCCTCGTCAAGAGACTTCAGCAGCTCGGCATCGGGCTCGGACCGCACGATGGTCCGCTGGTCGGCGGGCACATGCGTGTTGATCCACGCCTCGGCCTTGTCGTACCGCGGCCGGACCTCGTCCAGCGACCCGAGCGGGTTCGAGGGGTCCAGCTCTGACAGGATCCGCAGCGCCTGGTCCTCGTGCCCGGCGGTGATGTCGGCGACGGACGCGAGCGTCCGGTACGGCATCGGCCGGGCCGTACGAGCCAGCTCCCCGCCCGCGGTGCGCACCGCACGCGCGTGCGCGGCGACGTCCGCCGGCAGGGCCGACCCGTCGGCGACCCTGGCGTCGAGCTTGTCCCACTCGTCGTACAGCCGCTGGATCTCCTGGTCGAAGGCGATCTTGAAGGACTGGTTGGGCCGGCGGCGGGCGTACAGCCAGCGCAGCAGCTGCGGCTCCATGATCTGGAGGGCGTCCGCGGGCGTGGGCACGCCACCGCGCGAGGACGACATCTTCGCCATCCCGGAGATGCCGACAAAGGCGTACATCGGCCCGATGGGCTGCTTGCCGCCGAAGATCCCGACGATCTGCCCGCCGACCTGGAAGGAGGAGCCCGGGGAGGAGTGGTCGACACCGCTCGGCTCGAACACGACACCCTCGTAGGCCCAGCGCATGGGCCAGTCGACCTTCCAGACCAGCTTGCCGCGGTTGAACTCGCTCAGCCGCACGGTCTCGGCGAAGCCGCACTCGTTGCAGGTGTACGACAGCTCGGTGGTCTCTTCCTCGTAGGAGATGACCGTGGTCAGGTCCTTCTCGCAGTTGCCGCAGTACGGCTTGTACGGGAAGTACCCGGCCGCGCCCAGGGAACCGTCGTCCTCGCTCGCCGCCCCCGATCCCTCGGCGGCCTCCAGCTCGGCCTCGTCGAGGGGCTTCTGCTGCTGCTTCTTCGCCGGGGCCTTCTTGGTCCGGTACTGGTCGAGGATCGCGTCGATGTCCCCGCGGTGCTTCATGGCGTGCAGGATCTGCTCGCGGTACACCCCGGAGGTGTACTGCGCGGTCTGGCTGATCCCGTCGAACTCCACGCCCAGCTCGGCCAGCGAGTCGATCATCGCGGCCTTGAAGTGCTCGGCCCAGTTCGGGTACGCGGACCCCTTCGGCGCCGGCACCGAGGTGAGCGGCTTGCCGATGTGCTCCTTCCAGGCCTCCTCGTCGACCCCGGCGATGCCCTTGGGCACCTTGCGGTAGCGGTCGTAGTCGTCCCAGGAGATCAGGTGCCGGACCTGATACCCACGCCGCCGGATCTCGTCGGCGA
Organism: Streptomyces sp. P17; assembly: GCF_032436805.1. Classification (NCBI taxonomy): domain Bacteria; kingdom Bacillati; phylum Actinomycetota; class Actinomycetes; order Kitasatosporales; family Streptomycetaceae; genus Streptomyces; species Streptomyces sp. P17. The sequence continues at coordinate 55,456 of NZ_JAVRBF010000044.1, forward strand.
CCAGGTGGGGCGTCATGACCTCGCGGAGGTTGCCCAGGTGGATGGGGCCGGAGGGAGAGAGTCCGGACGCGACGACGACCGGTTTGCCCGGGGCCCGACGCTCCGACTCCTCGATGACCTCATCCGCGAAACGGGAGACCCAGTCGGTGGTCTCGGTGCTCTGAGCCACGATCGGCACGTCCTTCTTTCTGAACGGGTGAGGCTCCATTGTCACAGACCTGCGTGCGGCCGGAAAAACGGCTTTACCCCCCATGGGATACTGAGCGTGTCTATCGATCCCCACGAGGAGAACGGCACCCACTCCTATGGCTCCGGTCACGTCCCTCAGCGACTCCGTCGAACAGCGGCTCACCGCCGCGATCTCCGCCGCTCTGCCGGAGACCTCCGCGGACCCCCTGCTGCGACGCAGTGACCGGGCCGACTTCCAGGCGAACGGTGTCCTCGCGCTGGCCAAGCAGGCGAAGGCGAACCCCCGGGAGCTGGCGACGCAGGTCGTCGGCAACATCGTCACCGGTGATGTGATCAAGGACGTCGAGGTCTCGGGCCCCGGCTTCCTCAACATCACGATCACCGACAAGGCGATCATCGGGAACCTCGCGGAGCGGTACGCCGACAGCGACCGCCTCGGCGTGGCGCCGAAGGACAACCCCGGCGTCACCGTCATCGACTACGCCCAGCCGAACGTCGCCAAGGAAATGCACGTCGGCCACCTCCGCTCCGCGGTGATCGGCGACGCCCTGCGCGGCATGCTCGACTTCACCGGCGAGAAGACGATCGGCCGGCACCACATCGGCGACTGGGGCACCCAGTTCGGCATGCTCATCCAGTACCTGATCGAGAACCCGGGCGAGCTGGCCCCGCCGTCCGAGGTCGACGGCGAGCAGGCGATGAGCAACCTGAACCGGGTCTACAAGGCCTCGCGCGCGGTCTTCGACTCGGACGACGAGTTCAAGGAGCGGGCGCGGAAGCGGGTCGTCGCCCTGCAGTCCGGCGACAAGGAGACCCTGGACCTGTGGCAGCAGTTCGTGGACGAGTCGAAGGTCTACTTCTACTCGGTCTTCGAGAAGCTGGACATGGAGGTCCGGGACGACGAGATCGTCGGCGAGTCGGCGTACAACGACCTGATGCCGGAGACGGCGCGGCTGCTGGAGGAGTCCGGCGTCGCCGTGCGCTCCGAGGGCGCGCTGGTGGTGTTCTTCGACGAGATCCGCGGCAAGGACGACCAGCCGGTGCCGCTGATCGTGCAGAAGGCGGACGGCGGCTTCGGCTACGCGGCGAGCGACCTCTCCGCGATCCGGAACCGTGTCTTCGACCTGCACGCGACGACACTGCTCTACGTCGTGGACGTACGCCAGTCCCTGCACTTCAAGATGGTGTTCGAGACGGCCCGCCGGGCGGGCTGGCTCACCGAGCACGTCACCGCGCACAACATGGGCTACGGCACCGTGCTCGGCGCGGACGGCAAGCCGTTCAAGACCCGTGAGGGCGAGACGGTGAAGCTGGAGGACCTCCTCGACGAGGCCGTACAGCGCGCCGCCGAGGTCGTACGGGAGAAGGCGCAGGACCTCACCGAGGACGAGATCCAGGAGCGGGCCGCGCAGGTCGGCATCGGCGCGGTGAAGTACGCGGATCTGTCGACGTCGCCGAACCGGGACTACAAGTTCGACCTGGACCAGATGGTGTCGCTCAACGGTGACACGTCCGTCTACCTCCAATATGCGTACGCGCGTATCCAGTCGATTCTGCGCAAGGCCGGCGAGACCAGGCCGGCCGCGCACCCGGAGCTCGGACTCGCCCCGGCGGAGCGGGCCCTGGGCCTGCACCTGGACGCGTTCGGCGACACGGTCTTCGAGGCGGCGGCGGAGTACGCCCCGCACAAGCTGGCGGCGTACCTGTACCAGCTGGCGTCGCTGTACACGTCGTTCTACGACAAGTGCCCGGTGCTGAAGGCCGAGACGCCCGAGCAGGTGGAGAACCGTCTGCTGCTGTGCGACCTCACGGCCCGCACTCTCCACCAGGGCATGGCCCTGCTGGGCATCCGGACCCCCGAGCGCCTCTGAGCATCGCGTACCGCGGCCCGTCCTCTCCCCCGCGGGAGGACGGGCCGCGGCGTCCCGGGCGCCGGCTCGGCAGCCGATGGAGTTGAAGTCCCAGAACGCGGCGTTGGTCTTCGCGCCGGCGACGCCGTCGACCACCAGCCCGTAGTCGAAGATGTTCAGGTAGCGCTGCAGCGCAGCCCCCGGCCCAGTCGCCGCAGCCCCTCCGCGATCCGCTCCGGTGTCTCCGTCACGAAGCACAGCCGCAGGGTCGAGCGGTCGGGCTCGCCGGCGTAGAAGGGCGCGCCGGGGACGTAGGCGACATCGTGCCGCACGGCCTTCGGCAGCAGTGCGGTCGTGTCGTACGCCTCGGGCAGCCGGGCCCAGAGGAACATGCCGCCCTCGGGACGGTTCCAGGTCGAGCCCGGCGGGAGCGCGTCGGCCAGGCCCGCGAGCATGGCGTCGCGCCGCTCGCCGTAGACGCGCGCGACGCGGGCCACATGGGCGTCCAGGTCCCGGTCCGCGAGGTAGCGGGCGGCGGCGAGCTGGTTGACGGTCGGGGTGTGCAGGTCGGCGGCCTGCTTGGCGACGGCGCAGGCGCGGCGCAGCTCGGCCGGGGCGCGCAGCCAGCCGAGCCGCAGGCCCGGTGCCATGACCTTGGAGAAGGAGCCGAGCAGCACGGTACGGTCCTCGGCGCCCGGGTGGGCGGCGATCCACGGCACGCGCTCGCCCTCGAAGCGCAGTTCGCCGTACGGGTCGTCCTCGACGATCCACAGTCCGTGCCGGGCGGCGGCGGAGGCGACGGCGGCCCGGCGGGCGGCGGGCATGGTGCGGCCGGTGGGGTTCTGGAAGGTGGGGACGGTGTAGAGGAGCTTCGGGCGCTCCCGGACCACCAGCTCCTCCAGTGCCGCGGGGTCGACGCCGTCCTCGTCGCCCGGTACGGCCACGACCCGCGCGCCGGTGCAGCCGAAGGCCTGAAGTGCCGCCAGATAGCAGGGGCTTTCGACCAGCACGGTGTCGCCGGGTTCCAGCAGCGCGGTGGCGAGCAGGGACAGCGCCTGCTGCGATCCGGTGGTGACGAGGACGTCGTCGGCGTCGGTGGCGAGCCGCCGCACGGACATCCGCGCGGCGAGCGCGGCCCGCAGCTCCGGCTCGCCCTCGGTCGTGGAGTACTGGAGCGCCTGCGCGGGCCGCTCGGCGAGCACCGCCCGGTAGGCCGCCGCGATCCCCTCGGCGTCGAACAGCTCCGGTGCCGGCAGCCCGCCCGCGAAGTTGATCACCTCGGGCCGCGCGGTGACGGCCAGGATGTCCCGTACCGGCGACCCCCCGACGGACCGGGCCCGCGAGGCGAGCGGCGGAAGGGGCGCGGAACGGAACGGCGCGGGCTCGACGACGGTCACGGGACGGCTCCTCGAAGGCGATACGGCTACTGCCCGCACCCTAGGGAACTAAGTGGCGCCTACAAGCAGCTTTCCGCGATACGGACGGCCGCTCTCCACGTTGGGCGTCCCGTCCCGTGCCCGCGAGGCCGGGAGTCGTTGCAGGTCAGCGGCGATTCCAGGCGTCCCACGTCCCGAATCCGCGGATGGGCCTGGCACCGAGGGCCGGTCACCGAGCAGGCTGAAGCCGTCCCCGGAACCCCCACCGAAAGGGCCCGCCCATGTCCGCACGCCGCCCCGCCGCCCGGCTCCTCGCCGCCCTTCTGCTCATGGGCGCGCTGCTGGGCACGCTCACCGGCTGCGAGGACGGCGAGGGCCTGCGCGACGAGGGCCCGTCGACGAGCGTCCAGCAGGACCGCCAGGACCCTTCGCCGCCGGCCGGAACCCACTTCCCGCCGCCGAGCGGGAACTCGTAGGCGGGACGGCCGTTGTTGCCGCTCGTACGGAACGGCTTGCCGCCGTCGTCGATGACGAGCGTCCCGGCCGATGCCGGCAGCAAACCGCAGGCCGTGCCGACCCTCGGCCCGGGCGCCTCCGGCTACGCGGGCGTCCTGCTCAGCGCGGCCGACGGCAGCGGCGAGGGCGGTACGACCGGCAAGCAGCTGACGGTCGCGTTCCAGGGCAGGACCCCGAACAGCTCGGGCGGCGCCTCCGCGACTCCGGCACTGCCGGCGAAGGGCCTGTACTACGACAGCACGCTGTCGGTGACGTACTGGCAGTCGGAGGCGGAGGACGCCCTGAGCTACTGAATCTTCTGGGCGGCCTCGGTGGCCCAGTACGTGAGGATGTTCCGCGCGCCCGCCCGCTTGATCCCGGTGAGCGTCTCCAGAATGGCTCGATCACGATCGATCCAGCCCTTCTCGGCGGCGGCCTCGACCATGGAGTACTCGCCGGAGATCTGGTAGGCGGCGACGGGCACGTCCACGGCATCCGCGACCCGCGCGAGGATGTCGAGATAGGGCCCGGCAGGCTTGACCATCACCATGTCGGCGCCCTCCTCCAGATCGAGCGCCAACTCCCGCATGGCCTCCCGGACGTTGGCGGGGTCCTGCTGGTACGTCTTCCGATCCCCCCGAAGGGAAGAGGCGACGGCTTCCCGGAAAGGCCCGTAGAAGGCGGAGGCGTACTTGGCGGTGTAGGCGAGGATGGCGACGTCCTCCCGCCCGATCTGGTCGAGGGCGTCACGGATGACCCCGACCTGCCCGTCCATCATCCCGCTGGGCCCGACGACATGGGCGCCGGCGTCGGCCTGGACCTGTGCCATCTCGGCGTACCGCTCAAGGGTGGCGTCATTGTCGACGCGCCCCTGATCGTCAAGCACCCCGCAGTGCCCATGATCGACGGTCTCGTCGAGACACAGATCGGACATCACCAGAAGCTCATCGCCGACCTCGGCACGCACGTCCCGGATGGCGACCTGCAGAATCCCGTCAGGGTCGGTTCCAGGAGTCCCCAGGGCGTCCTTCTTGCCCTCCTCGGGCACCCCGAACAGCATGATCCCGGAAACCCCGGCGGCAACGGCCTCAGCGGCGGCCTTCTTCAGGCTGTCCCGAGTGTGCTGCACGACGCCAGGCATGGCGGCAATGGGAACAGGCTCGCTGATCCCCTCCCGCACAAACGCGGGAAGAATCAAGTCGGCCGGGTGCAACCGGGTCTCGGCAACCATCCGCCGCATGACAGCAGTACCCCGCAACCGCCGGGGCCGAGTCCCCGGAAATGATCCATACGTCGTCATAACCCCAACGCTACGCCCGCCCCAGGCCCCCCGATGCCGACGCCGTGTCGGCCCACGCAGCCGCGGCGACCTGCACACCCCACCCCCACAAGCCATCCTGGAGGTACACGCAACCCCCGGACCCCGACGGCCGCCCCCGACCGCCGCCGTCCCTCCGTACGGCCCCGACGGAGGACCACATGACCGCCCCCCACCCCACCCCCGGCCTCTTCGCCCTCTCAGAGATCCAGGGCCCAGTCCTACGCCCCGGCGACCCCGGCTACGCCGACGAGGTCACCGGCTTCAACCTCGCCGCCCTCCACACCCCGGACGTGGTCATAGGCGCCACCAGCCCCCACGACATGGTCACCGCCCTCCGCTGGGCCTCGGCCACCCACACCCCCGTCGCCGTCCAGGCCACCGGCCACGGCGCCAACTTCCCGATCGACCACGGCCTGCTCATCAACACCACCCGCATGACAGACGTGACGGTGACCCCGGAAACCCGCACCGCGAACATAGGAGTCCTGGCCGCCCCACCGGCAGCGGAAGCGATCGAGCAGGCGACAAGTTCCCTGCACAACGCCATGGCCCCCTACGGCACGGGCCACACCATGGTCAACATCCACGGCACCCCGGGCAACGCCGAGGACAGGGCCCGAGCCTGGACCCCAGAGGTCCTCACCCGCCTACGCCAGGCGAAGAAGACGTACGACCCGGACAACCTGCTGCGCTACGGCCACACCGTCACGTAGCCGACTGCGGACATGCCGCTGGGGCGGCACGCCATACTCTGCCGCCCCAGCCGACCGTCACCCTCAGGTCGTCGTACGACGCCTCCGCGCCCCCGGCCGCCGCTCGCTCGGCCGAGTGACCGCGTCCCCGGCCTCCACCGCAGCGGCCCTGCGCTTCGCACCGAAGTCCGCCAGCGCCTCGGTCAGCTTGTGCACGGACGGCTCCGGAGCCATCACATCCACCCGCAGCCCGTGCTCCTCGGCGGTCTTCGCGGTGGCCGGACCGATACAGGCGATCACCGTCACGTTGTGCGGCTTCCCGGCGATACCCACCAGGTTCCGCACGGTGGAGGACGACGTGAAGAGAACGGCGTCGAAGCCACCCCCCTTGATCGCCTCCCGGGTCTCCGCCGGCGGCGGCGACGCCCGCACGGTCCGGTAGGCCGTGACGTCGTCCACCTCCCACCCGAGCTCGATCAGCCCGGCGACCAGCGTCTCGGTGGCGATATCGGCCCGCGGCAGGAACACCCGGTCGATCGGGTCGAACACGGGGTCGTACGGCGGCCAGTCCTCCAACAGCCCGGCGGCCGACTGCTCCCCCGACGGCACCAGATCCGGCTTCACACCGAAGGCGATCAGCGCCTTGGCCGTCTGCTCCCCCACCGCCGCGACCTTGATCCCGGCGAAGGCACGGGCGTCGAGCCCGTACTCCTCGAACTTCTCCCGCACGGCCTTGACCGCGTTCACCGAGGTGAAGGCGATCCACTCGTAGCGGCCCGTCACGAGCCCCTTGACCGCGCGCTCCATCTGCTGGGGCGTCCGCGGCGGCTCGACGGCGATGGTCGGCACCTCGTGCGGCACGGCCCCGTACGACCGAAGCTGGTCGGAGAGCGAAGCCGCCTGCTCCTTCGTGCGCGGCACGAGCACCCGCCACCCGAAGAGCGGCTTGGACTCGAACCACGACAACTGCTCACGCTGAGCGGCGGCGGAGCGCTCACCGACCACGGCTATCACCGGCCGCCCGCCCTCGGGCGACGGCAGCACCTTGGCCTGCTTCAGCGTCTGCGCGATGGTGCCGAGGGTGGCGGTCCAGGTCCGCTGGCGCGTGGTCGTACCGGCGACGGTGACCGTCATCGGCGTATCGGGCTTGCGCCCGGCGGCGACCAGCTCACCGGCGGCGGCGGCCACGGAGTCGAGAGTCGTCGACACGACGACCGTGCCGTCCGAGGCCCCCACCTCCGTCCAGCACCGGTCGGAAGCCGTCCGCGCGTCCACGAACCGCACGTCCGCGCCCTGCGCGTCCCGCAGCGGAACACCGGCGTACGCGGGGACACCGACCGCGGCCGCGACACCGGGGACGACCTCGAAGGGCACCCCCGCCGCGGCGCACGCCAGCATCTCCTCGGCGGCGTACGCGTCGAGTCCGGGGTCCCCGGACACCGCACGCACGACCCGCTTGCCGCCGCGCGCGGCCTCCATGACAAGATGTGCGGCATCCCGCACAGCGGGTGCCCCAGCGGTTGTTGACGCGCCGTCAACAACCGTCAGTTGAGGCGTGCCTGTGCCCGGACCCGGGTCCGGGGAAGGATCCGTGTCCACTACGGCGACGCCCGGCCTGGCGTGCACCCGGACGACGTCGAGCACCTCGGGCTCGGCGACAAGAACGTCCGCGTTCGCCAGCGCCTCGACGGCGCGCAGAGTCAGTAGTCCCGGATCCCCGGGTCCGGCACCAAGGAAGGTGACGTGACCGTGTTCCAGGCCGGCGGGAAGGGTGGTGGGGCTCACTGTGCTCGCTCCCCCATCAGACCGGCCGCGCCCTGGGCAAGCATCTCGGCGGCGAGTTCGCGACCGAGCGCCAGCGCATGGTCGTGCGTCTCGGGCACGGGACCGGTGGTGGACAGCTGCACCGTACGAGTGCCGTCGGTCGTGCCGACGACGCCCCGCAGGCGCATTTCCTTGACAATCTGCCCGTCGGCCAGCAGGTCGGCCAGCGCGCCCACAGGGGCGGAGCAGCCGGCCTCCAGGGCGGCGAGCAGTGACCGCTCGGCGGTGACGGCGGCCCGCGTGAACGGGTCGTCGAGCTCACCGAGCGCGGCGATCAGGTCCGCGTTGTCCGCGGTGCACTCGATCGCCAGGGCCCCCTGGCCGGGGGCGGGCAAAACCGTGTCGACCGACAGGAAGTCGGTCACCTCGTCGATCCGGCCGATGCGGTTCAGTCCGGCGGCGGCGAGCACGACGGCGTCCAGCTCACCGTCCCGTACGTATCCGATCCGGGTGTCGACATTGCCCCGGATCGGGACCGTCTCGATGTCCAGTCCGTGGCCGCGCGCGTACGCGTTCAGCTGCGCCATGCGGCGCGGCGAACCCGTACCGATGCGCGCCCCGCGCGGCAGGTCGGTGAACTTCAGCGCGTCCCGGGCGACGATCACGTCCCGCGGGTCCTCGCGCTGCGGGATGGCGGCCAGCGCCAGCTCGTCGGGCTGCCCGGTCGGCAGGTCCTTCAGGGAGTGCACCGCGAAGTCGACCTCACCCTTGAGCAGCGCCTCGCGCAGCGCGGTGACGAAGACGCCGGTGCCGCCGATCTGGGCGAGCGCCTCGCGGGAGACATCGCCGTACGTGGTGATCTCGACGAGCTCCACGGGCCGTCCCGTCACCTGGCTCACGGCGTCCGCCACCTGCCCGGACTGGGCCATGGCGAGCCTGCTCCGCCGGGTCCCGAGCCTCAGTGCCTTGTCTTTCATGCCGGCCCTCGGTCCTTCTCGGTGCTGTCCTCGGCCCGGGAGACGGCGGCCACCGTCTCCGGGTCGAGGTCGAACAGGGTCCGCAGCGCGTCCGCGTACCCGGCACCGCCGGGTTCGGCGGCGAGCTGCTTGACCCGTACGGTCGGCGCGTGCAGGAGCTTGTCCACGACGCGCTTCACGGTCTGGGTGATCTCGCTGCGGTGCTTGTCGTCGAGCCCCGGCAGCCGCCCTTCGAGCCGGGCGATCTCCCCGGCGACGACATCCGCGGCCATGGTGCGCAGCGCGACCACGGTCGGCGTGATGTGCGCGGCCCTGAGCGCCGCCCCGAAGGCGGCGACCTCGTCGGAGACGATACGGCGCACCAGGTCGACGTCGGCCGCCATCGGCGCGTCCGCCGAAGCCTCGGCCAGCGACTCGATATCGACGAGCCGCACCCCGGGCACCCGGTGCACCGCCGCGTCGATGTCCCGCGGCATCGCGAGATCGAGCAGCGACAGCACGGGCTCGGGCCGCGGAGCCACGACGACGGCCTCGGGCCTACGACGCTCGGGGATCCGTCCGACGGTGGCCGCGGCGGCCGCGAGCGCGGCGATGGCCTCGGCCTCGTCGGGACCGCTCTGGACACGCGGGCTGCCGTTGTCCACCCAGGCCGCGTGCTGCTCCAGCTCGGCGGCACCCATCCCGGCGACGGCGGCTTCCCCGAACACGGAGAATCCGGCGGTGGCCTGCACGGTGGGCAGGTCGAGGGGGCAGTTGTCATCGGCCGCGGAGCCTGCGGGCAGTCGTGCCGCTGGGGCGGCGCCCGCTGCCACAGCAGGCGGCACCTCGTCAGCGCCGGGTTGCGCGACCACCCCACGGCCCCGCAGCGCCGCCGCGATGGTCTCAGCCGCCAGCACCAGCCCCGTAGCCCCGGTGCAGGACACCGCGACATCGGCACGTGTCAGTTCATCCGGCACCGCGTCCATGGAAACAGCGCGCGCCAGCCCGGCCGTACCGTCGTTCAAGATCTCGGCGAGCCGCTCGGCCCGGTCAGCCGTGCGGTTCGCGATCACGACCTCGGCGACCCCGGCCCGCGCCAGCGTCGCCGCGGCCAGCGAGGACATCGACCCGGCGCCGATGACGAGCGCCCTCTTCCCGCGCGCCCAGTCCTGCACCGCCGTACCACGGGAAAGCTGCTCCAGGCCGAAGGTGACCAGCGACTGCCCGGCCCGGTCGATACCGGTCTCGGAGTGGGCGCGCTTGCCGACCCGCAGGGCCTGCTGGAACAGATCGTTCAGCAGCCGCCCCGCGGTGTGCAGGTCCTGCGCCCGGGCCAGGGAGTCCTTGATCTGCCCGAGGATCTGCCCCTCACCGACGACCATCGAGTCCAGACCGCAGGCCACCGAGAACAGATGGTGGACGGCCCGGTCCTCGTAGTGCACGTAGAGGTAGGGAGTCAGCTCGTCGAGTCCGACCCCACTGTGCTGGGCGAGCAGCGTGGACAGCTCGGCGACGCCGGCGTGGAACTTGTCCACGTCGGCGTACAGCTCGATGCGGTTGCAGGTGGCGAGCACCGCTGCCTCGGTGGCCGGCTCGGCGGCGACCGTGTCCTGGAGCAGCTTGACCTGGGCGTCCCCGCTCAGCGCGGCCCGCTCCAGCACGCTGACCGGAGCACTGCGGTGGCTCAGCCCGACGACGAGAAGACTCATGCCGGCATCACGGCGGGTACGTCCCCGTCTGGCCCTGTGTCGCCGGACTCGCCGCGGACGGCGTCGGCCGCCGCGGCTTCCTCGCCGGCCTTGCGCTGCTCGTGGAAGGCGAGGATCTGCAACTCGATGGAGAGGTCGACCTTGCGCACGTCGACCCCGTCGGGGACGGTCAGCACGGTCGGCGCGAAGTTCAGGATGGACGTGACCCCGGCCGCGACCAGCCGGTCGCACACCTGCTGGGCGGCACCGGCGGGGGTGGCGATGACGCCGATGGACACGCCGTTGTTTTCGATGATCTTTTCCAGGTCATCGGTGTGCTGGACGGGGATCCCGGCGACGGGCTTTCCGGCCATCGCGGGATCGGCGTCGATCAGCGCCGCGACCCGGAATCCGCGCGAGGCGAACCCGCCGTAGTTGGCCAGCGCGGCGCCGAGGTTACCGATACCTACGATCACAACCGGCCAGTCCTGGGTCAGCCCCAGTTCGCGGGAGATCTGGTACACGAGATACTCGACGTCGTAACCCACGCCACGCGTCCCGTAGGAGCCCAGGTACGAGAAGTCCTTGCGCAGCTTGGCGGAGTTGACCCCCGCCGCGGCGGCGAGTTCCTCGGAGGAGACCGTGGGTACCGAGCGTTCCGACAGTGCGGTCAGCGCGCGGAGGTACAGCGGAAGCCGGGCGACGGTGGCCTCGGGAATCCCTCGGCTACGGGTCGCCGGTCGGTGAGTTCGGCCAGTTGCCACGGTGCTCCTGCGGGTAGAGCGGGGCTGCAGGCGGTCACACGTACCCAGACCGCCCCGTCGACAGCAGGCTATGTCTTTGTGAACGCGTGCACAAAGATGGTGTCCGATTTGCCCGGCCAACGTGACCGGGGTCACGCGCGTCGCTCTCGGAGGCAAAACCGCACACTTCCCTCATCAATCCCGCCCCCAAGACCAAGTCGCCATCGATCCTAAGCGACCGGCCGGGACAGTTGGACTACTCAGTCAGTGCCTTGCGGAGGCGATCCTCGTTCACGCGCCAGAAGGTGTGCTGTTCACCGTCGACGAGTACGACGGGGATCTGCTCCCAGTACTGGTCGTGGAGTTGGGGGTCCTGGGAGATGTCCTTCTGCTCCCAGGGGACCCCGAGTTCCCCGCAGACCTTCTCGATGACGATCTGTGCGTCATCACACAAGTGACACCCCGGCTTGCGGATCAGGGTGACAAGCCGCTCCGCGGGAGCCGTGACCTGCCTTCGGCGAAAGATGGGACTCATGTCGGCCATTCTCGCGCGGCCGGCAGCGTCCCGGGATCGTCTCTTTAACGCCACGGTCGCGGAGAGTTCACAGCCCGCCAACCTCTCGACTCCGGAAGCACCGAACAGAATGGCTATGCTCACGCCATGGCCGCTCTCGGATGGCTCACTCCCCGTAGGCGCTCCGCCACGGCGCGGAGCGTGTTGGCAGGCGAGGCCTCGGCGGAGGCTGCGCGCAAGTCGGTCCCCGGATCCGTGCCGGAGCCGGTGTCCGAGGAGGAACCGGATTTCCCGGTGCTCGGGGACGACAAGGCGGCGGCCTTCTTCGACCTGGACAACACCGTGATGCAGGGTGCCGCGCTGTTCCACTTCGGGCGGGGCCTGTACAAGCGGAAGTTCTTCGAGACCCGCGAGCTGGCCCGGTTCGCCTGGCAGCAGGCGTGGTTCCGGCTGGCGGGGGTCGAGGACCCGGAACACATGCAGGACGCGCGGGACTCGGCGCTGTCGATCGTGAAGGGCCACCGGGTCTCCGAGCTGATGTCGATCGGCGAGGAGATCTACGACGAGTACATGGCGGAGCGGATCTGGCCGGGGACGCGGGCGCTGGCGCAGGCGCACCTGGACGCGGGGCAGAAGGTGTGGCTGGTGACGGCGGCCCCGGTGGAGATCGCGCAGGTGATCGCGCGCAGGCTGGGCCTGACGGGGGCACTGGGCACGGTCGCGGAGTCGGTGGACGGTGTCTACACGGGCAAGCTGGTGGGCGAGCCACTGCACGGCCCGGCAAAGGCGGAGGCGGTACGGGCGTTGGCGACGGCAGAGGGCCTCGACCTGAACCGCTGCGCGGCCTACAGCGACAGCCACAACGACATCCCGATGCTCTCCCTGGTGGGCCACCCCTACGCGATCAACCCGGACACCAAGCTCCGCAAGCACGCCCGCGACCTGGACTGGCGCCTGCGCGACTACCGCACGGGCCGCAAGGCGGCGAAGGTCGGCATCCCGGCCGCGGCAGGCGTCGGCGCGGTGGCCGGCGGCACGGCGGCCGCGATCGCAATCTCCCGTCGCCGCCGGTAACGATGCCTGCGGCGGTCCGCGCGGCCCGGCGGGAGTGCGCGTAGCGCCCAGGCTGGGGTGGTGAGTCGGGGCCGCGCCGGGGGGGCCGCATCCACCACCACGCGTAGCCGCTGGCAGTCGTGCCGCTGGGCGGCACCCGCCTCAGCCCCCCGGCCGACCGAACCGCGCTCACCCGCGCCCACCTCTGATCACCAACAACCCGCGCCCACCGAACACGGCCAATCCCCAGGCCGCACCGCCACAACGCCCTGTCCAGTCCCCTTGGCTGCACACGGCCACAACACGCCCCGGCCCCGACCGGAATACGACCCATTCTGATCAACAACCGGTCACTGTGCGGCACTTGAACCACCGTCATTCGGTTACAGAAGCGACGCAATCGATGATTTGAGCAACTGGGTGTAGCAGCGCCTGTACGAAGCGTTATTCTCCTCAGACGCAAACCGGTACCCCTCCGTCGCTACGACGGGTGAACGGTCCCGCACTGCACGTGATGGAAGCTCTGCCTCTGGGAGTCCCGTGTACCCACACGTCGGGGTTGACGCCTCGGGCCTGGCTACGCTGCGCGCAACGGTCCAAGACCTGTTGCGCGGCTTCGTCCCCACCGCGTACGCCGTCCCCACCCTCGCCGTAGCCGCCGCCCCCGTCGGCCCGTGCTACGCGCTCGCCGACGGCAGCGCCGCCGTCGGCAGACGGGGTCGCTCGACCGGCGCCACCACCGCCCGGCGTCCGGCCGCTGACAGCGACAGCGCCCGGATGATGGATCTCGTGGAGCGGGCGCAGGCCGGCGAGGCCGACGCCTTCGGACGGCTCTACGACCAATACAGCGACACGGTCTATCGGTACATCTATTACCGGGTGGGGGGGAAGGCCACCGCCGAGGACCTCACCAGTGAGACCTTTCTGCGGGCGCTCCGGCGCATCGGCACCTTCACCTGGCAGGGACGGGACTTCGGGGCCTGGCTGGTCACCATCGCCCGCAATCTCGTCGCCGACCACTTCAAGTCCAGCCGTTTCCGGCTGGAAGTGACCACCGGCGAGATGCTCGACGCCAACGAAGTCGAGCGGTCCCCCGAGGACTCGGTGCTGGAGTCGCTGTCCAACGCCGCCCTGCTCGACGCCGTCCGACGGCTCAATCCACAGCAGCAGGAGTGCGTCACGCTCCGCTTCCTCCAGGGGCTCTCCGTCGCCGAGACCGCCCGCGTCATGGGCAAGAACGAGGGCGCCATCAAGACCCTTCAGTACCGCGCCGTACGCACCCTCGCCCGGCTCCTGCCGGACGACGCCCGCTGATCGCATACGCCCGGTGATACTCAACTCGCTTTCGGTGAAAGTCCGTTGACTCCCCGATCCGATCATCCGCCGTCCGTAACCCAAGTGCCGCGACGCTCGTTGTGCGGGATGCAGGCTCCCTGTGGTCACCACCCGGCCGCCTCCGATCACCCGATCGTGTGGATGTGGTCAGGTCGTGCAACCCTCAGGACCCCCTGGGGAGTCGACCGTCATGACGAGAGGAGGTGCCGCCAGTGATCGCGAACGTATCGGCGCACCGGCGGGCCAACGCCTTCGCCCAGGCCCTGGAGGAGTCCGACCGGGGCACGGCGGCCGAGCAGTCCGAAGGACCGGCACCGGCCCCGGCTGCTGCGGAACAGACCGAGCAGGGCCGCCTGTTGGCCTTCGCGTCCGGTCTCGGCGAGCTGCCCAAGCCAGAGATGGACCCCGAGGTCAAAGTCGTCCAGCGGGCCCAGCTCGTGGCCGCGATGGAGGCCATGCTGCTGGAGGGCGCGGCAGGCGGGGCGGATCCCGCGGTACCCGAGCAGCGCTCCCACCGGGCCCGGGGCGCGCACCGGGCGAGTCCGCTGGGCAAGCTGCGCCCGCGTTCCCGGCTCACCAAGGGCCTCGCCGCGGGCGGCCTCAGCGTCGGCGTGGCCGCCGGAGCCTTCGGCGGGGTCGCCGCAGCCAGCGGTGACGCCCTGCCCGGCGACTCGCTCTACGGCCTCAAGCGCGGCATCGAGGACTTCAAGCGCGGCCTCACCGACGGCGACAGCGAGCGCGGCCAGGTCTTCCTCGACCAGGCCTCCACGCGGCTGAGCGAGGCCCGCCGGCTGATGGAGCGCGACCGCGGCGGCCCCCTCGACCACGAATCCCTGGGCGAGATCCGCCGCGCCCTGTCCGGGATGCAGCATGACGCCGCCGAGGGCCACCGTCTGCTCTCCGCGGCCTACCAGGCCGATCCGGACTCCCTCGGCCCCATCCAGGCGCTGGACACCTTCTCCCGCTCGAACCGCGAAGCCTGGGGCGCCCTGCGCGACCGGCTCCCCGTCCAGCTCGGCGACGTCGGTGAGCAGGTGTCGTCGGTCTTCGACGCCATAGACGAAGAAGTGGCCCCGCTGCAGTCCCTGCTGCCCGAGCCTCCCGCCCGGGGCGGTGGCTCCGGCCAGCGGCAGGACGGCTCCGGCGCGGCCTCCACCGGCTCCTCCGGTACGGCCCGCTCGACCGCCCCCAGCAGCGGCAACAGCGCCTCCGACGGCCGCCGGACCGGCAGCGGCAGCCCCAGCAGGTCCGCGGGCGGCTCCGAGGAGGAGGACGGTCTGCTCGGCGGCAGCACCGGCGGCCTGCTCGACCCGCCGAAGGGCAGCACGGGCAGTACGACTCCGTCGACCAGCAACACGCCGGTCCCGGAGCCGGATGTGACCCTCCCGCCGCTGCTCCCGGGCCTGCTCCCCGGGCTCGGCATCGACGGCGAGGACGCGGACTAGGCGGTACGCGGATCGGGGGCGCCCTTCTCGGAAGGGCGCCCCCGTCGCCGTATAAACGTTTCTTCTGCCCGGCAAGGCCTGCGATGTCTTAGAAGAAGACCGACCTGCGCTGCACCAGCAGCTTGTACAGGGTGTGCTGGATCTGTTCCCTGACCTGGTCCGTCAGGTTGAACATCAGCATCGGGTCCTCGGCCGCCTCCGGCGGATAGCCGTCCGTGCGGATCGGCTCGCCGAACTGGATCGTCCACTTCGTCGGCAGCGGGATCGCGCCCAGCGGGCCGAGCCAGGGGAAGGTCGGGGTCAGCGGGAAGTACGGGAAGCCGAGGACTCGGGCGAGCGTCTTGGCGTTGCCGATCATCGGGTAGATCTCCTCCGCGCCCACGATCGAGCACGGGATGATCGGGGCGCCCTGGCGCAGCGCGGTGGAGACGAAGCCGCCGCGGCCGAAGCGCTGGAGCTTGTAGCGCTCGCTGAAGGGCTTGCCGATGCCCTTGAAGCCCTCCGGCATCACCCCGACCAGCTCGCCCTGGCCCAGGAGGCGTTCGGCGTCCTCCGCGCAGGCCAGGGTGTGGCCGAGCTTGCGGGCGAGCTCGTTGACCACCGGCAGCATGAAGACCAGGTCCGCGGCGAGCAGCCGTAGATGACGCCCCGCCGGGTGGTTGTCGTGGACGGCGACCTGCATCATCAGGCCGTCCAGCGGCAGCGTGCCGGAGTGGTTGGCGACGATCAGGGCGCCGCCGTCGGCCGGGATGTTCTCCACGCCCTTCACCTCGACCCGGAAGTACTTCTCGTACACCGGGCGCAGCAGCGACATCAGGACCTGGTCGGTCAGCTCCTCGTCATAGCCGAAGTCGTCGACCTCGTAGTCCCCGGTGAGGCGGCGGCGCAGAAAGGACAGGCCGCCGGCGATGCGCCGCTCCAGGCCGCCGCCGTCCTGCGGCTCCCGCTTCTCTTGAGTCACCGGGACATCATCCTGCGAGGCAGCCGGGTCGGGCAGGGGCTGGACCTCCCGGACCTCACGGACCTCACGGACCTCACGCACCAGCGCGGGCTCAGCGCTCTTGCGCCGGCTCCCGGCGCTCCGGCGCCGCGGCGGCCGCTGTACGGCGCCCGCACGGGACCGGTCGTCGTCGAACGGAATGACCTTGGCATCCGCCATCGTTGATGCGCTCCTCAGTTGGCGCTCTGCGTCTGGGGGTGGCCGCTGCCCGGGAGGGACAGCGCGGCGATCCGGTCGACGGCCCCCGCGAGGGCCTCCGGCGGGAGCAGTCCGGGTCCGCGGCTGCGCGCGAAGTCCGCGAAGGTCTCCGCGGTCGTGTACTTCGGCTGGAATCCGAGGGTCTCACGCATCTGGTCCGTCGCCACGACCCGGCCGTGGGTGAGCAGCCGGATCTGTTCGGGCGAGAAGTCCGTCATACCAAGGGTACGCACCAGCGAGCCGGCCCAGGTGACGGCGGGCAGCAGCAGGGGCACGGTGGGCCGGCCGAGCCGGCGCGAACACTGCGACAGCAGCAGGACCCCGTCGCCGGCGATATTGAAGGTGCCGCTGTTGAGGGTGCCGCGCTGCGGTTCGTGCGAGGCGATCCGCAGCACCTCGATCACATCGTCCTCGTGCACGAACTGCAGCCGCGGGTCGTAGCCGAAGACGGTCGGCAGCACGGGCAGCGAGAAGTACGCGGCGAGCGGCGAGTCCGCGGTCGGCCCGAGGATGTTGGCGAACCGCAGCACACACACGGCGACGTCCGGCCGCCGTCGCGCGAAGCCGCGCACATACCCCTCGACCTCGACGGTGTCCTTGGCGAACCCGCCGCTGGGCAGGGACTTCGGCGGAGTGGTCTCGGTGAAGACGGCCGGATCCCGAGGCGCGGACCCGTACACGTTCGTACTGGACTTCACCACGAGCCGCTTCACGGTCGGGGACTTCTGGCAGGCCCCGAGCAGCTGCATGGTGCCGATGACGTTGGTCTCCTTGACCGTGGCCCGGCTGCCACTGCCGAGCGCCGTGCCCGTCACATCCATGTGTACGACCGTGTCGGCGGCCGTCTCGGCCAGGACCCGCGCGATGGTGGGGTGCCGGATGTCGGCCTGGATGAAGTCCGCGCCGCCCAGATGGTGCTCGGGCGGAACCGCGTCCACGGCGACGACCCGGTCCACCTGTGGGTCACGCTGGATCCGTCGTACGAACCGGCCCCCAAGTTGACGGGCCACTCCGGTCACGAGCACGACCTTGCCCAAGATCAGCGCCTTCCTTCCAGGAATCGTCCAGACCCGATGTACCGCTGCTCGTCACCCTGCCGGGTTCCCCGTGTGCGGCCAACTTAGCGGGTCGATGTTGCGCTGTGATGACCACCCAATGCACGAAGTGACGACATCCACAGACGTACGAACAGACCAAGCCATGTCAGTGTCCAGACATACGCACGGAGTCCGGCCCACCACACACCTGGGCTGCGAACGCGCGCGGCCCCCCACCTGATCCGGTGGGGGGCCACACTCACGCTCTCGCGGCTCGCGTCGCGAACTTACTTCTTGTTGCGACGCTGAACGCGCGTGCGCTTGAGCAGCTTGCGGTGCTTCTTCTTGGCCATCCGCTTGCGCCGCTTCTTGATAACAGAGCCCACGACTACCCTCGCTCACTTCTCATCACTCGGTGTTTGGGCGCCATGGGCCCACACGACCTACGAGGGGCTAGCCTACCCGCCCGAGCGCTGAGGTCGTAATCGAGGTGGCCGGGGAGATCCGCTGGTGCCCTGAGGATCCCCCGGCACCCGTTGCCGTCAGGCGGTTTCCACCCCCACATAGCTCTCGCGGAGGTACTCGTGTACCGCTTGCTCGGGGACGCGGAAGGACCGCCCCACCCGGATCGCGGGCAGATGACCGCTGTGCACCAGCCGGTACACGGTCATCTTCGACACTCGCATCACCGAGGCGACTTCCGCCACGGTAAGGAACTGAACCTCGTTCAGAGGCCTCTCGCCAGCTGCAGCCATGACACACCTGAACCTTCCGCACTCGACGGCCACCGGCTTCCCCTTCCGGTGACTCTTCGTCGTTGCGTGCTCACTCCCCAATGTAGGGGCGGGTGATGCGAGTGGGGAAGAGGTGCACCCATCGGCGGCCTACTGTGACAGACACGCTCGATTGAGTACGTAGCGGGTAAGCGGCCGGTAGTAATCAGACCGCACAGCGTCATCAAGTGGAACGACGACGGACACGGCCCCCTCGGCCTCCCCCACGAAGAGCGCGGGATCATCGGTATCGGCGAGCCCAATGGCCTCAAACCCCAGCTGACCTGCTCCGCAGACCCACCCGTGATCCCCGATGACAAGCTCCGGCAGGGGCCCGCCGGCCTCGGCGGCCGCGGCGAGCGCGGTACGAACCGGGAGGGGCGAGTGAGTGTGTGCGCCGGTCTCACAACCGGAGCTCGGACGGCCCGGTTCTCGCACGAGCGCGACTCCTCGTACGTAGTCAAGGTTGTACGTGCGTAGACCGAACCGGGTCGTTATGTCGACACAGCGACCCTGCGCCGGTGTGAGTACGGCACATCCAGCCGCCGAGAGGGCGTCCGCCAAGGCGACGTAGAAACCGAGCAGTCGATGCGGATGTCCGGTACCGATCAGCACGGGCCCGCTGCGCTGAGCGACGTCGCCGATCCGCGCGGCGAAGGCGTCAAGTCCCGCCAGTGTCCGCCCAGGATCGATCACATCATGCCCGTCAACGCGCAACGGATCACCCGAAACCCCGCATTTATCGGCCATGAGCGCAACCAATTCCCGCTGCCCCCAGGCGCCCTGAGGATCGATCCCGATCAACACCCGAGGATCCCGAGCCGCAAACAGCCGATAACTCCGCAAACTCTCCTCCCGAGAGGTCGCCACAACCCCAGCCAGCCGAGCGGCAACAAGATGAGCCCGCAGAGCCCCGATGGACAACACGGGAGCGATGCTGACGGACGGGAGGCGAGGGGGCGGGGGGAATGGGGGAAGTGCGCACGGTTGGCGTAACGGGGGCTGCTTTCAGCCCGCCCGGCATGTGAGGACGAGGATGGGCGGCCAGGGACGGCGGGGCGAAAGCCCTATGGCAGCAGCCCCCGCAGCGGAAACACCGCCCGCCGAGCCGCCAGCACCGCCTGGTCCAACCGATCCGCAGGGTCGTACCCCGCCTCCCACGTCCCCCACGCCACGGGCCACCGCCCGTCAGTCATCCGCATCGGCGCCAACTGCCGCGTACGAGCGAACACTTCCTGCCGCCACCCCTCAGGAATCGAAGCCTCCGGAGCAATCTCCCGCCCCGCAGCGATCCCCACCAGATGCGTCCAGGACCGCGGCACCACATCCACCACGGCGTACCCCCCACCCCCGAGCGCCACCCACCGCCCATCGGCATACTCATGCGCCAAGGAATGACAGGCGACCTGCACAGCCCGCTGCGCATCCAACGACACCGCCAAATGCGCCAACGGATCCTCGAAGTGCGTATCCGCCCCATGCTGCGTGACCAACACCTGCGGCCGAAACTCGGCAACCAACTCCGGCACCACAGCATGAAACGCCCGCAACCACCCCGCGTCCCCGGTCCCCGCCGGCAACGCCACATTCACCGCCGACCCTTCCGCCTCCCCCGCCGCCCCGGTCTCCTCAGGCCACCCGGTCTGTGGAAACAGCGTCCGCGGATGCTCATGCAGGGAGATCGTCAGAACCCGCGGATCCTCCCAGAACGCCGCCTGCACACCATCCCCGTGATGCACGTCCACATCCACATACGCGACCCGCTCGGCACCCAGCTCCAACAGCCGCGCGACAGCCAGCGACGCATCGTTGTAGATGCAGAACCCCGACGCGCCCCCGGGCATCGCATGATGCAACCCCCCCGCGAAGTTCACCGCATGCAGCGCCTCCCCCCGCCACACAGCCTCCGCAGCCCCCACCGACTGCCCGGCGATCAGGGCGGAGACCTCATGCATCCCGGCGAACGCGGGATCATCCAGCGTCCCAAGGCCGTACGACCCATCCGCCGCCCCCGGATCCACCGACGCCGCCTTCACGGCCTCGATGTAGTCCTCCCGGTGCACAAGCCGCAGCGTCGACTCCCCCGCGGCCTTCGCCGCGACCACATCCACGTCCCGATCGAGCCCGAAGGCCTCGACAAGTCGCCGGGTCAGCGCGAGCCGGAGCGGATCCATCGGATGGTCCGGACCGAAGTCATATCCCGTTACTGCCTCGTCCCACATCAGCTGTGCGCGGCCGCTCATGCCCGCCACCGTATCGGTCCGGTTGAGCATCGAACGATCGGGCATACACCAGCGTCACCAGCACCAACACCATCGGCACCAGCATCGCCCCGCGATAACTCCACGCATCGCCCAAGGCCCCCACCAACGGCGAACCGATCAAAAACCCCACGTAGTTGAACACATTCAGCCGAGCAACAGCCGCATCGGACGCTCCCGGAAACAGCCGCCCCGCCGCGGCAAAGGTCTGCGGCACCAGCACACACAACCCCAGCCCCAGCAAGGTGAACCCGAGCATCCCCGCCCAGGCCCCAGGCGCCCCGGCCACGACGGCAAACCCGCCCGCGGCGACCACCGTCCCGCCCCGCACCACAGCCACGGCCCCGAACCGCCGCACCCCGAAGTCCCCGATAGTCCGCCCCAACAACGTGGTCACCATGTAGACGGCGTACGGCACAGTCGCCAACTGCTCACTGCTCCCCAGCACGTCCTGCAGATACTTCGCACTCCAGTTGGAGACCGTGGAATCCCCGATGTACGCGAAGGTCATCACCAGACACAACGGCAACAGCACCTTGAACCCGACGCCCCCGGCCGCCCCCGGCTCCCGCACCGGCTCCCGCACCGGCTCCGGCTCCGGCGCCACCTCCCCGTCGACGTACCACCGACTCCCCACCAGCGCGGCCGGCAGCAGCACCACAACAACCGGCAGATAGGACACGAACAGCGCGAGGTCCCAGCGTGCCCCCACCCACGCCAGCGAGGCCCCCAGGATCCCGCCCAGGCTGTACGCCGCGTGAAAACTGAGCATGATGCTGCGCCCGTACGACCGCTGCAGACTCACCCCGAGCATGTTCATCGAGGCGTCCAGCGCCCCCACGGCCAGCCCGAACGCCCCGAGCGCCACCCCCAGCTCGACCATCCGGTCCCCCGCGGCCACGCCCAGCAGCGCCAGGAACACCACCGGCTGGGACCACCGCAGCACCCGGCTCGGCGGCACCCGCTTCACCAACCGCTCGGTCCCCACACTCCCGACCCCGGCCAGGACCGGCACGGCGGCGAGAAAGGCCGGCAACAGCGCGTCGGAGACCCCGTAGCGGTCCTGAATGGCCGGGATCCGGGTCACCAGCAGAGCGAAGGCGACGCCCTGGGCGAAGAAGCTGAACGCCAGCGAGGCCCTGCCGCGCCGCAGCACATCAGTCATGGCGGCGAGCGTAGGGCCCCGGCGTACTCGTGGGTAGATCCAGCCAAAGATGAATTTCCCTCAGCTTTGGTCAGACCAGCAGACCCACCAACTCGCCCATGTCACCGAAGAGTCCAGTGGCACCCTCCAGCCGCGAGGCCGGCGTCATGGCCGTGAACCCATAGACGTCCATCCCGGCCGCAACGGCCGCCCGCACCCCCAGCGGACTGTCCTCCACGACAACACACCGCTCCGGCGCGACCCCCATCCTTTCGGCCGCGTACAGGAACAGATCCGGCGCCGGCTTCCCCCGCCCGACATCCTGCGAACTGAAGATCCGCCCGTCCTCGAACCACCGAGTCAGCCCGGTCGTCCGATGCCCCACCCGGATCCGCTCATGACTCCCGGACGAGGCCACGCAGTACGGCACCCCATCCGCGGCAAGCTTCTCCAGCACCTCCACGGCCCCGTCGACAGGCTTCAACTCCCGCTCGAAGGCGGCGAACACCCGCGTATGAAAGACATCATCGAAGTCCACCGGCAACCGCTGCCCGGTCCGCTCCTCGACAAGATCGTGTATGCGGTGCATGGCGGCGCCCATGTAGTCGCGCAGGGAGTCCTCGTAGGAGGTCGGGTGCCCCACCTCGGTGAGATAGGTGGCGAGCAGCCGGTTGGAGATGGGCTCACTGTCGACGAGCACACCGTCGTTGTCGAAGATGACAAGGTCATAGCGCATGACAAAGAGCCTAAACGCAGAAAACCCCGCACCGGGAAAGGTGCGGGGTTTTCCCTAAAAATTGTTCGGCGGCGTCCTACTCTCCCACAGGGTCCCCCCTGCAGTACCATCGGCGCTGTAAGGCTTAGCTTCCGGGT